>JAFOAB010000301.1 GCA_017382555.1 Clostridia bacterium | reverse complement strand
CGCTTCCGTTCCGTACCCGGTAAGGCAAGCGATATTACCTTTATCTTCTTAAGCATGACCGCAGGTATCACCTGTGCCGCAGGCTTCCTTGGCGTTGCTGTTCTCTTCACCGTTATCGTCGGTGCTGTTGCAGTTCTCGTTGCAAAGCTTAATCCCGCAACCAAGAACGAGCTTGAGCTTAAGATAACCATCCCCGAAAATCTTGCATACGTTACCGCATTTGACGAGGTGTTTAAGGAATACACCACCTCCACTAAGCTGGTAAAGGTTAAGACCGCAAATATGGGCAGCCTTTACAAGCTCAACTACATAATCAAAATGAAGGACAAAAACAATTCCAAGGAATTCATTGATGCGCTCAGATGCATCAACGGAAACCTTGAGATCAATCTCTCCGAGGCTGAGGAAAGGAACGAGGAACTATGAGAAAGCTTTCTTTGATTCTTGCGCTGTTACTAACATTTTCGCTTGCATCCTGCACAGGAACCAAAACCGTTACCCCTCACCCCAATGCACTTGATCTTGCAGCTGACGTTGCAAATCTTACCCAGCTTGATTTCACCTTCTCCTCCCGCGACACCGACACCTCATATAACGAAGGTAGCGCGGTAAAGATCACACTTGAAAACAGCACCGCCCAAATTTCCGGTGACGGAGCAGTAATTACCGACGGCGACATTGTCATAAGCAAGGAAGGCACCTACGTTCTTTCCGGTAAGTACACCGCAGGTATGCTGAAGATCGAATGCACGGATACCGAAAAGGTGCAGATCGTTTTGAACGGTGCGGAGATCCTCTCCCCCGATTCCCCCGCAGTTTACGTAAAGCAGGCCGATAAGGTCTTCTTCACCCTCGTCAAGGACACCGAAAACAAGCTTGTAGACGGTGACAAGTACAGCATTATCGACGGCAACTCCGAAATCGATGCGACACTCTTCAGCCGTTCCGATACAACTATCAACGGCGAAGGCAAGCTTACCGTTATCGGCACAAATAAGCATGGTATAATCTCCAAGGACGATCTCGTTATCGCAGGCGGAGATATCAGCGTACGCAGTAAAAAGGTCGGTATCACCGGCAAGGATTGCGTTAAGATCGACAAAGCGACCATCACCATCAATGCGGGCAGTGACGGAATCCGTTCCGATAATAACGACGATGCAAACCGCGGATTCGTTTACATTCTCTCCGGCAAAATTGATATTACCGCAGAAAAGGACGGCATTCAGGCAGAAAACGTTCTTTACGTAAAGGACGGCAGCATCAAGCTTAACTGCGGAGGCGGATGCGCTAACACGGTTGAGAGCCTCAAGCCCTCCGACAAGCAGCCCACGGTGCTTGACCCGAACAAAACAAGCGACGAGGAAAAGCCCGAATCCTACAAGGGCCTTAAATCCGATAGTGACATCGTAATCCTCGGCGGTACCATTATTGCCGATACCGCAGACGTTTGTATGCAGGCAAACGGCAGTATCACCGTAGGCGGAGGCGCAATCAAGCTTTCCTCCGGAGGCGATGCGATCAACACCGATAAGGCGTACATCCAGAACGGCGGTGCGCTTTACACCGTTAAGTGCATTAACGCAATAGCGGCGGCTAACGTGCTTATAAACGGCGGCGAGGCAAGCATCATCGCATCCGAGCTTGGCATCAGCGCAACCTCACGCATCGAGGTGCGTTACGGCTACGTAATTACCGACACTACCCTTTCCGCTGTTAACAGCTCCGAATTCTTCCTCGTTTCCGGCGGCACGGTGCTTCTTAATCCTCCCGTTGATGAAAGCAAGCCCGTTATCGCTTCCCCTTCCATCATTACCGCAGGCGGTAATTTCGTGGCACTCGGAAACGTTGCCGTAAATGCTACGGATACCGCTTATCAATATTCCGTGCAGAGTGGCTTTGACAAGCAGAATGCAGATACCTCCATCTTCCTCTGTGATGCGAAGGATAACTTCCTTATCTCCTTCAACTCCAAGCGTGCTTACAGCACCGCACTTATCTCCTCTCCTTACATAAAGGAAGGCACATACGTAATATACAGCGGCGCCAAACTCGAAAATTCCGACGCTAACGGCTTCAGCTACGGCGGACGCCTTGCAGGCGCGACACAAATTGCAAGCGTTGAAATTCAGAAATAACTACGTTTCATAAAGCGAAGGCAGACATCACAAAATCGTGATGTCTGCCTTCTTTATACAAAAATAACCCTTACAAAAACTGT
>JAFOAB010000300.1 GCA_017382555.1 Clostridia bacterium | reverse complement strand
GCGGCGGCGGGGCTGAGACCCTTGTTGCCGCGGCTTCTTTGCATAAATGGGAGGAGCCCTGCTTCTCCGGTGAGCGAGGTGCGGGAACCATCTTTTTCTCCGGCTGCTCGCTTGGCTGCGTTTTTTGCCAGAATAGGGAAATAAGCATTGATAAGAAGGGCGAGACGGTTGACGAGGCTCGCCTTGCGGAGATATTCCGTGCGCTTGAAGGGGCGGGGGCAGAGTGCCTTGACCTCGTTACGGCTACCCATTTTGCACCGTCGGTTTTTGCCGCGCTTGATATGGCAACGCCGAGCATCCCCGTTGTGTGGAATACGGGTGGATATGAGCTTCCCGAGCGTATACCCGAGCTTTGCAGACATATCGATGCTTATCTGCCGGATGTAAAATACTTTTCATCGGAGCTTGCCGCGGAGCTTTGCGGTGCGCCCGATTATTTTGAAAACGCTCTATCATCTCTTGCCGCGGCTGTTGACGCGCTCGGTGAATGCCGCTTTGACGAAAGGGGCATAATGCGCCGCGGTGTTGTTATGCGCCATCTCGTTTTGCCCGGATGCAGGGAGGATAGCATTGCCGTTCTTCGTGCAGTTAAAAAAGAGGTGGACGTTTCCAAAATCAGGCTCAGCCTTATGAGCCAGTTTACCCCGATGTTTACCGAACATCTTCCGAAAAGGCTGAAGCGAAGGCTTACAAGCTTTGAATATGCAGAGGTGCAAAGGGAGGCGGATGCGCTTGGCTATAACGGATGGTGTCAGGCACGAAGCTCCGCAAAGGAGGAATATTTGCCGAGCTTTGATCTTACTGTGCTCGGTGATCCCATAAAGGATGTGAAGGCATGAAAAATACGGAAAATTCCGTTAAAAAAATGACCCTGACGGTCATCATAATGGCACTTGCCACAGTATGCGCAAAGCTACTGGGGCTTGTTCGCGACGTGCTCTCTGCATCCGCATACGGTACGGGTACGGAGGCGATCGCCTACGAAACGGCAAGCCGACTGCCCATAATGCTGTTTGATTTCGTTATCGGTGGCGTTGTTACCGCCGCATTTATACCGATATTCTCCGAGCTGCTTGTGAAAAACGGTAAAAATAAGGCAATGGAGTTTGCCTCCGATTATTTTAACCTCGTGTTTTTCATAACACTCGGTATTTCCGTTGTAGGTGAGGCATTTGCGCCCGCACTCGTTGCGTTTCTTGCGCCCGATATTCCCGAGGCGGCGGCACTGCTTGCCGTTCCGCTGACAAGAATAATGTTCCCGATGGTCATATTTGCGGGAACGGCATTCTGCTTTGTGGGAATACTGCAGTGTATGGGGCATTTTCGTCTGCCAAGTATTATCAGCCTCTTTTCAAACGGCGCAATCGTTTGCTATCTGCTCTTTTTTGAGGAGCGCTTCGGTGTTTACGGTCTTGCTTTTGCTATGCTTGTCGGCTGGGGGCTTCAGGCGCTCGTTCAGCTGCCTACTGCTATCAAGCTCGGTTATAAGCCGAGGCTTAAGCTTGCGTTCCTTACCCCCGAGGTGAAGGGTGCGGCAAGGGCATTTCTACCCCTGCTGGTGGCAAGCTGGCTTTTGCCCGTTCTCAGTGTAATTAACACACGCTTTGCCTCGGGTATCGAGGCGGGACGTGCGGTAACCGCTGTTGGCTATGCTAATCGCTTTTACATTATCATCGTCGGTGTTTTTTCGTTTATAGCAACCAATTTGCTTTTCCCCAAGCTTTCGCGCGCGTCCGCGGGTGGCGATGGGGAAGGGGCGAAGCGCTTGACAGCCTCCTCAATGAAGCTTCTTTTATACGTAGTTTTGCCCGTTGCGGCAGGCTGCTTTGCGCTTTCTTATCCTATTATCGAGCTTATATTCGTTGGCGGTGATTTCACCTCGGACGATGCTCGCCTTACCGCAGAGGCACTTAAATGGTTCTGCCTCGGTATGCCTGCGATGGCAGTAAACGAGGTTCTGCAAAAGTTGTTCTTCTCCCGTAAGCAGACCGTTGCTCCTATGCTTACCTCGCTCATCTGCTGCGCTATCGACCTTTTGCTTGTCGCTATGCTTTCAAGTGCCTTCGGCATTGCGGGAATAGCCGCCTCCTCCGGATGTGTTATTACCGTTTGTGCTATTTTAAATTATGTTATAGATTCCAAAAACGGTTCTCCGCTTTTCACCATTGCGGACGTTGCGGATCTTTTGACAAGTGCTTTATTCTCGGTGCTTTGCGGTCTTTGCGCGCATTTTTCGTATGCGTATCTTGTGCCGCTTATGCCTTCCTTCGCCGCACTTGGAATTTCTGTTGTGTGCGGTGTGGGCGTTTGGGGTATTCTTACCCTCATTTTCCCGCAAAGGGAAATAGCCGCCCTTATGGGAAGAGGTAAAAATGAAAAATAAGCGTTTAATTTTATTGCGTGTCGCAATTATTGTTCTGTGTGTGTTGTGGCAGGGCGTGATTTATAGCTTTTCCGCAGAAAACAGCAATATCTCCGGTGATAGAAGTCAGGGGATCTGCGAGCAGATTGCGGAGATAGTGCTTTACGGTGATGAGGATGCTACGGAGGCGGAGATAACCGCGCTTGCGGACCGTATCGAGCCGACACTGCGCAGTCTTGCGCATATGTTCTGCTTTGCCGTTCTTGGTGGGCTGTATTTTCTGGTTTTCGCTTCGTTTCGCCTTGTGGGCTTTAAGCGATGCGCTCTCTCCGTTGGCTGTACCCTCTGCTACGCTGTACTTGATGAGGTGCATCAGTACTTTGTGCCCGGAAGAAGCACACAGCTTTCCGATATCTGCGTGGATACTCTCGGTGCGGTGCTTGCCGTGCTTGTTCTTGCGCTGATTTTTAAAGGTTTTTCAAAAAGGAGAAAAGCAAAATGAAGACAGTGGTTCTCGGTAAAAGCGGTATTACATCGCCCCAAAATGCATTCGGCGCTCTGCCGATTCAGCGTGTAAGCGACGATTACGCGGTAATGCTTCTGCGCCGCGCCTTTGATGCGGGCTTTACGTTTTTTGATACCGCACGTGCATATACGGACAGCGAAAGAAAGGTCGGCATTGCCTTTAAGGGGATGCGAGATAGGGTAACGATTGCGACAAAGACCGCCGCACAGAGCGGAGAGGCGCTGAAGCGTGATCTTGAAATGAGTCTTGCAACGCTTGGCACCGACTATATCGATCTCTATCAGCTCCACAATCCCGCCTTCTGCCCCAAGCCGGGGGACGGTACCGGACTTTACGAGGCGCTCACCGAGGCAAAGGAGCAGGGTAAGATCCGCCATATCGGCATAACCGCACACCGCCCGGACGTGGCGCGTGAGGCAGTGCTTTCCGGACTTTACGAAACGCTTCAGTTCCCGTTCTGCTATCTTGCCACGGAAACGGATACGGATATAGTCCGCCTGTGTGCGGAGCATAACGTCGGCTTTATCGCAATGAAGGGGCTTTCGGGCGGTCTTCTCACCAATTCCGCCGCCGCTTATGCATTTATTGCGCAGTACGATAACGTGCTTCCCATTTGGGGTGTTCAGCGCGAAAACGAGCTTGACGAGTTTATTGCGTATATGAAAAGACCCCCGCAAATGACTGCGGAGGTCAAGGCTGTAATAGATCGTGACAGAGCGGAGCTTATCGGCAACTTCTGCCGTGCGTGCGGCTACTGTATGCCCTGTCCCGTAGGCATTGAGATAAACAACTGCGCAAGAATGTCCCAGCTTATCAGGCGCTCCCCCTCCGCACAGCATCTTACGCCCGAATCGCAAGCAAAAATGATGAAGATAGAGGAGTGCATCGGTTGTGGCGCTTGTAAGGCAAAATGCCCCTATGGACTTGACACCCCCGAGCTTCTCCGTCTTAATCTTGCGGATTACAAGAGCATTCTTGCGGGTAAGACCAAGGTTTAATCGGCTCCCGTAAGCCACGAGAGCAGCTCGTCATCGCTCATTTGCTCGGTTACGTTCAATCTGCACAGCGCGTGGAGAGAGTCGGGCTCACCAACAATTACGTAATTATGCCTCTCCGTGGAGGTTGACAGCGTTATCGGGATGCCGAAGGAGTGTATTACCTCCTCGGAGGTGGAATCGTATGCCCCCTCGGGGTATGCGAGCGCGGTAAATTCCTTGCCCGTCTCGGCTCTGAACAAAATCGAATACTTTTCAAGATCGGCGGTAAGCGCGGCTACGTAGCTCTCCCTGCTTTCATTTGCAAGCGGGAGCACGGTTGGCCTTGCTTTTGCCGTTTCGTATATGCGGGATTGGTGCATATCGTAGGTGTGCGAGCCGATGAATATATAGCCGGAATCCAGCATCTCGCGCATCTCATCAAAGCCGAAGTGCGGGAATATCGCCGCACCCGTATCCTTATATTCGCTTTTGCCTATGCACCAGCCGACGGGAAAGATGGTCGCCTTCATTTCAAGCTCGCAAAGAATCGGATATGCTATGGAATAGTTGCTGTAATAGCCGTCGTCCATAGTAATGCAAACGGGCTTTTCGGGCAGGGGGGTGCCATACGTCACAAATGCGTAAAGCTCGTCAAGGCTTATTGCGGTATAGCCGCTTTTCTTTATGAATTCAAGCTGGCGCCTGAAGGTCTCGGGTGATACGATGGTGGAATCGTTAGTCTCGTCGGAGAAATGATGGTACATCAGTATGGGGACGTGTACCTCGGTGCCTGCAGGCAACGGCTTTGCGGCGGTCTGTCGCCCACAGCCGATGAGCGTAAAAAGCGTGCCGAGGGCAAGCGCAATGCCAAAAAATCGACGTATAATCCTTCCCATTTTCGTGCCCTCCCTTTTTTTCTATGCTATCACAATATCTACCCCAAGTCAAGATGATAAAAGGGGCGTATCCCGGGGCTTTTTCGGCCTGCATTTGTGCATTGTTTTTAGTGCGTGAGCGCAAGGAAAAAAAGCCTTGTGAAAATGTCATAAAATAGCGAAAGACCCGTTGACAAAGAAATACTCCCGTGTTAGAATATATAAAATATTGAAGGGAGAGTATCAATGACAGGTTCTGTTAAGATAAAAAAGTTTGACTTCTCTTGCCTTCCCGACTTCTGCGCTCATACGCAGAATCCTTCTCTGACCGCGGAGCTTCTCGGCGGTTTTAATACGTTTGAATACGCTGTTTTTCCCGGTTTTTGCGATGTGCACGTTCATTTTCGCGAGCCGGGTTTTTCTTATAAAGAAACGGTGAAAAGCGGCAGTGCCGCAGCCGCACGCGGTGGATACACGGCGGTATGCACAATGCCCAATCTTAACCCCGTTCCCGACAGCGCAGAGCATCTTGCTCTTCAAACCGAGATAATTGACAGAGATGCGTGTATAAACGTCTATCCCTACGGTGCCATTACCGTGGGTGAAAAAGGGGAAGAGCTTGCCGATATGGAGCGTATGGAGCGCGCAATAGCGTTTTCCGATGACGGACGAGGCGTTCAGTCAGAGGAAATGATGCGCGCGGCGATGCTCAAGGCAAAGGCTCTCGGTAAGATTATCGTTGCACACTGTGAGGATAATTCACTTCTTCACGGCGGATATATCCACGACGGCGAATATGCAAGATCACACGGGCACAGGGGCATCTGCTCCGAAAGTGAGTGGGGACCGATCGCAAGGGACCTGAAGCTTGCGTCCGAAACGGGATGCAGCTACCACGTTTGCCATATCTCCACAAAGGAGAGCGTGGACATAATCAGAAAAGCAAAGGCGGCGGGCGTTGACGTTACGTGTGAGACAGCACCCCACTACCTTGTGATGGATGACAGCGACCTCAAGGAGGAGGGACGCTTCAAGATGAATCCACCGCTTCGCTCCGCAGAGGATAGGGAGGCGCTTGTAGCAGGCCTTATCGACGGAACGATAGATATGATAGCCACCGACCACGCACCGCACAGCGCGGAGGAGAAGGCAAGAGGGCTTGAAAAGAGCGCCTTCGGCATCGTGGGTATCGAAACGGCATTCCCCGTTATGTATACCAAGCTTGTTAAAACGGGCATAATTACCATGGAAAGGCTTATCGAGGTGCTTTGCGTGAATCCAAGAAAGCGCTTCGGCATTCCGCTTGGCGATGATTACAGCGTGTGGAAGCTTGATGAGGAATTTGCGGTAGACCCCGCAGAGTTCCTTTCGCAAGGCAAGGCAACACCCTTTGAGGGTGAAAGACTTTTCGGCAGATGCGTGCTTACCGTCTGCGGCGGCAAAAAAGTCTACGAGCAAAAGTGATTTTAAATAATTTTTCTATAAATCGGAGATCAATGTTATGGCTAAAAGAACAGATATCAAAAAAGTGTTGATCATCGGCTCCGGCCCCATCGTAATCGGACAGGCTGCGGAGTTTGACTATGCGGGCACGCAGGCATGCCTTGCGCTCAAGGAGGAGGGCTACGAGGTGGTTCTCGTAAACTCCAACCCCGCAACCATTATGACGGATACCACTATCGCCGATAAGGTGTATATGGAGCCGCTTACGCTTGAGTACATCGCAAAGATACTGCGCTACGAGCGTCCCGACGCTATCGTTCCCGGTATCGGCGGTCAGACCGGTCTTAACCTCGCTATGCAGCTTGAGAAGAAGGGCGTGCTCAAGGAGTGCGGCGTAGAGCTTCTCGGCACCAGCAGCGAGAGCATTGAGCGCGCAGAGGACAGAGAGCTCTTCAAGGAGCTTTGCGAGTCTATCGGTGAGCCTGTAATTCCCTCCAAGATTACCTACGGCATTGAGGAGGCAAAGGAGGCGGCAAAGGAGATCGGTTATCCCGTAGTTCTCCGTCCCGCTTTCACGCTTGGCGGTACCGGCGGCGGCTTTGCGAACAACGAGGCAGAGCTTGTTGAGCTCGGTCTTAACGCATTCAAGCTTTCTCCCGTTCATCAGGTTCTTATCGAGAAGAGCGTTAAGGGATATAAGGAGATCGAGTTTGAGGTTATGCGCGACGGCGAGGACAACGCAATTACAATTTGTGGTATGGAAAACATCGACCCTGTTGGTGTTCATACAGGCGACTCAATAGTTGTTGCTCCTATTATGACTCTTAACGACCACGACCTAAAGATGCTTAACGATT
>JAFOAB010000003.1 GCA_017382555.1 Clostridia bacterium | reverse complement strand
GGCTATATCGCATTTGAACGTAGTGAAAATATATCGCACCGAGCGATGCGAGGTATATCGCCTACTTATAACGAATAACAACCCGCCCACCGAGATCCTTCGCTACGCTCAAGGATGACAACGGTGGGCGGGTTTTGTTGTGTTGAAAAAATCAGGATTTCAATAAAGCTTTTATAATCGTCGCAACACTTTCAAGCTGTTCGGAATTCAACTTTTTTAAATCGCGTACGATATCCGATATTTTTGCGGGGTCAGTGGTTTCGGTATCAAAAAATTCGGAAGGCGTGATGCCGAGGTATTCGCAGATATAATATAGCCCGTTTAAAGACGGCAGTGCTTTTCCCGATTCAATATTATTGATATAACCTGCATTCTGACCGATGGACAGACTCATATCGCGCGCTGAAACACCCTTCTTTTCGCGTAATCTTGCAAGTCTCAGGGAAAAATCCTTTTCATTCATACCAACACCCCTCTTTGCATTTGATAATAATATTTTAACCCACACCAAAGCAAATAATGTTGGATTAAAAACTGCATTTGGGTTGATATATTGGTTTTTATATGATATAATTGTGCGCATAACGGAAATAAACCTTTAAAGGGGCGTGCGTTATGCGTGATATGAAATACACAAGGCTTGGCGTATATGATTACGGGCAATTTTACCGTGTTGGATTTTTTGGGCATAGGTATGTTGAAAAATTCAGAGAGACGGAAGATAGACTTGAAAAGCTTATAAGGGAAATATTACGCAAAAAAGCCTTTGTTGAATTTTATGTTGGCAGGAACGGAGATTTTGATCAAATGGCAGCATCTACGGTGAGGAGAATACGCATGAACGGATACGAGCGCGAGTGTGCATTGGTGCTGGTTCTGCCTTACGTTACGGCTGAATACCGAGATAACGAGGATTCGTTTAAGAATTATTACGATGATATAGAAATATGTGAAGCTGCAGAGTTTTCGCACCCAAAGGGGGCGTTTGCGATTCGTAACAGGGAAACGGTAGAGCGTTGTGACCTTATCGTTTGTTGCTTAGAGCATGAGAAGGGAGGGGCGCACAAAGCGGTTGAGTACGCAAAAAAATTGGGAAAACCTATTATAAACGTTGCAGATTCCGACCTCCTTGTTTCCGAGGTGAAACTCTGAGGTGAAATAACAACCCGCCCGTGCGAGATCCTTCGCTTACGCTTAAGGATGACAACGGTGGGCGGGTTTTGTTGTGTGGGGCTTTGCGGGCGGATAGGGAATCCGCCCCTACGATGGAGTGACGGTGTAAACCGTAGGGGAGGGGTCTCCCCTCCCGTGAATACGGTGAAGGAACGCCCCTACGAATGCGGACGTGCAATGCACGCCCCTACGATTGGGGCGTTTTGAAAGGCAACGGTGCAAATTGTAGGGAACGGCGGGCGGATAACGCTCCTTCATCCTGTCTGCATTTATGCGTTTTCCATTGACAAATCAAAAAGCATATGCTATACTGACAAAAAATATATCAATAGAGGCGCGAATGCCATGATAAACACCGTCGGGACTTTGGGCGGTGCGGTAAAGGGGCATTTGCCGAGGGTATGGGCCTTTCCCAAGGGGCTGTATCCGGGCGCGACGATAACATCGGCGCGACTGTCACCCGCGTGGGTGTTGTGCTATTTGATACACGTTGCAGTCACGGTATTATAATAGCGTGACTGATTTTTTTGTTTCTGCCTTGAAAATTCTTCCGTATGCATCGAAAGGTGCGACAGGCACGACCTTGACGTACGTAAGTACGTCTGCGCCCGTACCTATCTTCGTTCCTCGCCTACGAAACAATTTTACGTCGGCAGGGGGGAGGAGTCGACCCCACATAATTTGTTTTCCATTAGCAATAAAATATATATCAAAAAGGAGAAAACAATGGAAGGTACTTTTTGGGCGTTTATGCCCGCAGTTATCGCCATCATCCTTGCATTGGTAACGAAGCAGGTATACGTATCCCTGTTCCTCGGTATCTTTGTAGGTGCTATGATGTATGCCGGAGGCGACCCGCTGAAGGCTCTGTTCACCCTTTATCAGGTTATGAGCGAGAAGGTTGGCGGCAACACCACCATCATCGTTTTCCTGGTAGTTCTGGGAATTCTTGTTGTGCTTCTGCAGAAGTCGGGCGGCGCGAAGGCGTACGGCGACTGGGCAGGTAAGAAGATCAACTCCAAGGGCGCGGCTCTTGCGGCTACCGCAGGTCTCGGCTGCCTCATCTTTGTTGACGACTACTTCAACTGCCTTACCGTCGGCTCCGTTATGCGTCCCGTTACCGATAAGTTCAAGATCGCACGCACCAAGCTTGCGTACATAATCGACGCTACCGCGGCTCCTATCTGTATCATCGCTCCCATCTCCAGCTGGGCAGCGGCTGTTGCAGGTGAGCTTGAGGGCGACGGTCTGATGGTATTCATCAGCACCATCCCCTTCAACGTATACGCACTTCTCACCATCGCTATGGTATTCGCACTCTGCTTTATCAAGTTCGACTTTGGCAAGATGAAGAAGAACGACGTTATCGCAGAGGAGACCGGCGACGTATTTGCAGGCATTACCGATGACGGCGAAGCCTCCGAGGAGGTTAAGGCTAATCCCAACGGTAAGGTTCGCCACCTCGTTATCCCCGTTCTCGTGCTTATCGCATGCTGCATCGGCGGTATGATCTACACCGGCTTCTTCTACAACTGGGATACCGGTCTTATCGACAGCGAGCTTCAGTCCGCTAACGTAATCGAGGCATTCTCCAACTGTGATGCGGGTATGTCCCTTGCTATCGGCTCTACCGTTGCTCTCGTTATCATCTCCATCTACTATATGCTTGCTAAGGTCGTTTCCTTCAAGGAGATCACCTCCAGCTTTACCGACGGCTTCAAGGCTATGGTTCCCGCAATCCTCATCCTTACCTTTGCTTGGTCCATCTCCGGCATTATGGGTGCAAAGGGCGGCTACCTCGATGCGCAGGCATTCGTTGAGGCTAACATTGCAGGCTCCAGCTTCCCGCAGTTCCTCTTCCCGGCTATCTTCTTTGTTCTTGCGGGTGCTATCGCGTTCTCTACCGGTACCTCTTGGGGCACCTTCGGCGTTCTCGTTCCGATCGCGGTTACCATCCTCGGCGGCGAGGGTGCGCTTACCCTTATGACCGTTTCCGCTACTCTCGGCGGTGCGGTATTCGGCGACCACATTTCCCCCATCTCCGATACCACCATCCTTGCCTCCGCAGGTGCGCAGTGCAACCACGTTGAGCACGTAAATACCCAGCTTCCTTATGCAGGTCTCGTTGCTATCATCGCGGCGCTTGCATACGTTGTAGGCGGTCTTTGCGCTTCCCTCGGCGGTGCTGTTGCTTGCCTCATTATGTGGGCTGTTGCTATCGTACTCTTCATTGCGGCAGTATTCGTAATTAAGATGCTCGGCGCAAAGAAGGCTAAGTAATTAAGTAGATAATCAAAAAGGACTGTCTCGCTTTGAACCGATCCGTTAAAAACGGACAGTGACAAAAAAGACCTCCTATGGTAGAATTAAGAAAACTACCATAGGAGGATTTTTTATGCCAAGAGAATACAGACGAATGTTAGACCATGAAGAT
>JAFOAB010000299.1 GCA_017382555.1 Clostridia bacterium | reverse complement strand
CGTATTTGTATCCGCTATTCCTTGTACCGCAAAGAAGTTCGAGGTAGGCAGAGCTGATCAGAACGCAGCAGGCGTACCCGACGTTGACATTGCTGTTACCACCAGAGAGCTCGGCAGACTTATCGAGACCTGCGGCATAGACTTCAAGGCTCTCGCTGACGAGCAGTTCGATAATCCCTTCTCCGTTGGTTCCGGTGCCGGTGTTATCTTCGGTGCTACCGGTGGTGTTATGGAGGCTGCTCTCCGTACCGCTGCTGAGGTTATCCTCGGCAAGCCCCTCGAGAAGCTTGAGTTTGACGACGTTCGTGGTACCGAGGGTATCAAGCGCGCTACCTACAAGCTTGGCGACAACACCATCAGAGTTGCTGTTGCAAGCGGCACAAAGAACGCTAAGAAGCTTCTTAAGGCTGTTGAAGCAGGCGAAGAGCAGTACGAGTTCATCGAGATCATGTGCTGCCCCGGTGGCTGTGTAAACGGTGGCGGTCAGCCCCTCCAGCCCGCAGCTCTTCGTAACTCTGTTGATCTTCGTGCTATTCGCGCACAGGTTCTCTACACTGCAGACAAGAAGATGGATCTCCGCAAGTCCCACGAGAACAGCATGATCAAGACCATTTATGATGAGTACTTTGAGAAGCCCGGCAGCCACAAGGCTCACGAGATTCTCCACACCTCTTACGTAAAGCGCGGTCTTTAATCAATAACAAACGCGGTGCTTCTTTTGAAGCACCGCGTCTTTATATTTGATATAGAAAAGCCCCGTGAAGCTCACGGGGCTTTTGTCGTAATGGAATAATTACTTATTCTTTGCTGCCTGTCTCTCGGCAAAGCGCTTGTCTGCCATTGCGGAGAAGCGCTGCATGATCTGAATTTCCTTAGCGATGTAAGGCTTACCGTTGAAGCGATAAAGGTCATGCTGGAACTTGGTAAGGTCACGGGGACCGTAGTACTCGGGATCCTCGATGTCCTTCATATAGGTACCCCAAGGCTCATAGGTCTGGGAGAAGCCCTGAATGAGACCCCAGTGGTAGGAGCCGATTTCCTCAAGATAGAAGAGGGGGAAGATCTCATCAACGTTGTTGTGAGAGATACGGTTGAGCCACTCGTTATTGATAAGAGGTCTGCCGAACTGCTCCTTAAGCTTTTCGATAAGAACGATCATATTCTGGAAGCTACCATAGTAATGGAAGGTGATGATATCGGAAAGCTCGCAAGCGCGAAGCTGTGCGGAGTTGGAGATATCAAGATTTCCGTTGTAAGCCCAGCAGTCAGCGGTAAGGGGCTGAATGGGATCGTGAGAACGGATGATCTCAAAGAGCTTCTCCATCATAGGAACGCTCATTTCGCCACGGCGACCGTTGGAAATTTCGTTCCAAACGTCCCAGATCTGGATACGGGGGTCCTTTGCATACTTAGCCGCAATCTCGTCCACCATCTCGTAGAACTTGGGCTGCATATCGGGCTCGTCGGGTACCATATAGCCGTGAGCGGTGTATCCGCCTGCGTGAGGTCCGCGGCAGATACCGGAGTGATAACCCCAGTCAACCTTCTGCTCGCCAAACTTTGCGGGGATGAAAAGCTCCTTCGGAACGGTGCAG
Organism: Clostridia bacterium; assembly: GCA_017382555.1. Taxonomy (GTDB): domain Bacteria; phylum Bacillota; class Clostridia; order Oscillospirales; family CAG-272; genus RUG12395. Next base: position 2,934 of record JAFOAB010000299.1, on the reverse strand, counting down.
TCGTTACCGAGGGTGAGCATAACCTTAATGCCGCGCTCGTCAGCCGCTGCAATATACTCCTCAAGATTGTTCATAAAGCTGTCATGCTCGTAATACCAAACCTCGAACTGAATGATAGCACGAACCGCATTAAGTCCGGTCTGCTTTGCAAGATCGAACTCATACTTGATCTGATCGATAACCTCTGCGTGATTGTACTCCTGCCACATAGCGATACGGTTTACGCAGTTAGAAGGATATCCGTTGAAACCACGGATCCAAGGCTGTTCGTTATACCACTCCCAAGCCTGCTCTTTTGTCCATTGCTGAAGCATAATATACCTCCAAAAAGTTAAATGGAATTTGCTTTACAAGGCAATTATATCAGAAATATGCTTGACGGCAAAGCATAAAAGCGATATAATATAGCCAAAAAGTAAGGAGAAGGACGATGCTACAATATCAAAACGAAAACATTGGTGAAAGCTTTTCATTCAAATGCAGATACCACAAGAAATACGCTGTCCCTCCGCACATTCACGAATACAGCGAGATAGTCTACGTCGAGTCGGGAAGCCTTACCGCCTATCTGAACGGAGAGAAAATATCGGTGCCTGAAAACCATGCCGCATTTATTTTCCCAAACGAAATTCACGAATACACAGCGGAAACGCCCTGCTCTATTTGGTGCGCAGTTTTCTCCAACGATTTTGTGCAAACGTTCTTCCGTCTTCACTCGGATTCCGTACCCGTAGATTACATTATTGACCTTTCGAGTAGAAAAGCGATATTCGAAGAGCTAACCAAAACTACAGCCGAACAAATATTGAGGCGATCTGCAATTCTGCATATGCTGTTTGCGGAGCTTGAAGGACAAACCAAATTTACGGAGCGCATAAAAAGCGATAACACACTTTATCACGCCGCAATTAACTATATTGCCGAGAATTTCCGCAACGATATTACCCTCTGCGATATGGCAAAATCCCTTGGTTATCACGAGAAATATCTTTCCACCACGCTGCATTCACTTACCAAAATGAACTTCCGCGCATTCCTTGCCACGTACCGCATAAACCACGCAAAAAGCCTTCTCAAGGGCACGGAAGCAACGGTAGCACAAATAGCAATGGAATCCGGCTTTTCGTCACTTAACACCTTTAACCGCGTTTTTAAGGCGGCTACGGGAAAGACACCGAGCGAATACCGGAGAAGATAAGAAATCCCGCACCTCCCTATTGAAGTGCGGGATTTTATTATTTCTTTCTTAAAAGGAGAATTATTATAATAGCGCATACGGAAATTACACCGCAGGCGGATATGATAACAATATTCTGAATCGAAGCAGGATCATCCTCGTAAATTTCTACGAAATCATCATGCGTTGCCCACGTTATCTCGTGGGTGGTCTCCGCCTCAGCTATAACCTCCTCTGTTACAACCTCAACCGTTGCATCAGCACCGATATCGCTGATAAGATCTGCAGGCTTCTCCTCAACCGTAGGAACGAAATTATCCTCCGATGACCCAATCAAAACGGCGTGATCAAACGATTCGGAGATCTTCTTGAAGTCCTTGGATTTTTCGACAGTCTTGGAATATCGCAGGTGGCATCCCTCGGCAAACTCCGTGTTTAATACTTCTACGTCACCAACCTTGATTTTTTCGGCGGGGATGAACTCTCCAATTTTACCGCCTTCCCAATTAACGATAACGCTGTTAACGTCGATATTGGTCTTGTTGCCGGATCTGATGTAATTTACCTGCGCTGAATCCTTAACGGTTATGTTGACGTTTCCGCCAATTATGTCACTTGCATCAATGGAAGCAAAGCGAATTGTACCGACCTGAGCCTTTCCACCAACGGTAATATTAGCGGTACCGAAATGGTAACCGTGCTTTATGGAGCGATTATAGGCTACTATACAAATGTTATTACCGCCGAGGACGTTTATGTTAATGCTCTCATAGCACGCAAGCTCGTGCATATCCTGCCCATTCTGGAAGCCACCGAGAATAGACACACCGGAATCAATTGCATTTCCCGTTACCTTTTTGGTGTATACGGGGTTGAAATTCTCAGTAAGGGTTATAGGATAACAATTCGCAATAATAAAGAAGTAATTACCCGAAAGCTTGAGATCGATATCATCAAAGATCGTCTCGCCCCACATAACGAAGCGGCAAGCAGTGGAAATGTACTCTGCGCCGTACTTTTTGCCGTAGTCAACGCCGTTATAATTGGAGGTAAAGCGCACGGAGCCTGTGTACGGCTTTCCGTATGAAAAATGCGTGGTTTGATTGAATTCATCGCACACAATTATAACGCAATCCTTGGAGAGATCAAGAGAGTTGTATGCATCAGCAAGTGTGCCGACCGCCTTGTTGTACGAAGATCCGTCTCCCGTGCCGCCGTTACGCAAAAAGACATAACGAGATTTACCCGCGCTCACATCAAGGGAGAAAACGGGCATAACCAAAATAACGCAAATGAGTATTAACAAAAGCTTTTTCATTTTGCCTAACCTCAACATTATTATAACTTGATTATAGCGCATTTTTGCAGATTTGTAAATACATTAGCAAAAAAAGGACTGTCTTTCGACAGTCCTTTTTATGTAGATGGAGATAATTATCTCTCTCTCTTCTTAATTACAACTACTGCTGCAACGGAGAGAACAGCTGCTGCTGCAAATACAACCATAACGGAAGCATCGCCGGTAGCGGGGGTATCCTCGGGCTGAGCAGGAGCCTCGGTGGTTACTATAGGAGCATCGGTAGCTACGGGAGCGTCGGTAGCAACGGGAGCATCGGTAGCGGGAGCCTCGGTAGCGGGAGCCTCGGTAGCGGGAGCCTCGGTAGCGGGAGCCTCGGTAGTAGGAGCCTCAGCAGGCTTAGCGGAATCAAAGAGAGCGGAAACAGCAGCAAAGGAAGCGGCGCCCTTTACAGAATCAT
>JAFOAB010000298.1 GCA_017382555.1 Clostridia bacterium | reverse complement strand
TGGGGCAGACAAAATATTGCCTTTACCGACGGATGTGCACTTCTGTTCTCCCATTTTAACAGAAGAAGCGTATATCCCTTCCCCGTCGGCGACGGAGATATCAAGGCTTGTGTGGACGCAATCATTGCGGACGCGGAGACAAGAGGCATTGCCTGCCGCATAACAGGCATAACCGCCGCAAAGCGCGAGCTGCTTGAAACGCTCTACCCCGCCAAATTTTCCTTCCATTGCGATGAAGGCACATTTGACTACGTTTACGCGATAAACGACCTTGCCGAGCTCAAGGGCAAAAAATTCCACGCCAAGCGCAATCATTACAACCGCTTTTGCGATACGTACGAGGGATATACAGTTACCCCTATAACAGCCCATAACACGGAGCTTATCAAGGAGACGGCAGAAAAATGGTACGCGCAAAGGCTGGAGACGGACCCCAATGCCGATCTTGAGATGGAGCGAGTCGCCATTAAACGCGCATTGCGCGATTTCGATCCACTTTGTATGGACGGAATATTCCTTTCCTACGAGGGTAACGTGATGGCGTTTACGATGGGAAGCTTCTTAAGTGAAGATACCTTTGACGTGCAGTTTGAAAAGGCGTTTACCGAGTATAACGGAGCGTACGCCGCAGTAAACTGTGAGTTTGCGCAGTATTTACGGGCGAAGTACCCAAGCCTTGCATACCTCGACCGCGAGGAGGATATGGGCATTGAAGGCCTTCGCAAGGCAAAGCAAAGCTACCACCCCCACCGTCAGATACAAAAATGCTGGGCACATCTCAAAAGCGAAGAGTTTGATTATTAAGTAAAAAGATGCTGAAAGGCAATCGCCTTTCAGCATCTTTTTTTACTTCTTGGTCTGCATTACTATCTCCGCAAGTGCGGCATAGCTGTTACCGTCCTTGAGATGGAGAACCACCTCGATGCTTTCGATAAGCGTTCCATCGGGCAGATAACGGAAGGAGACCGTAATGGGCGCTCCGTCATCACCGCGGAACTTCAGTCCGCTTATAACGTACTGACCGTTGATGATAACGTCACAGCTATCGGGAGCGTACTCACCGTATTGGGAGGGATAAAGGTACATGCACTTAACGTCAGTAGGCTGATCCATCGTGATCTTAATGCTTCCGCCCTCGTCAAAGGAAGCAATCTCGGACATACGCGCCATTGCGTTTCCGTCGAAGATATATTTTGCACCGCACTTAGAGGGGAATTCAGCCTTTTCGCCGTTTACGGTGTAGGTGAAGCCGTCTGTAACCTTATAATATCCGTTTACACCGGAGGGAACGGGGCGGCGCACCTCGCTTGGGCCGTCAACCGCAAGCGTTCCATCCTCGCGAATAATAAGCTTGTCTATTGCAAGGCTTCTGCCCTTATCGGTGTTCGGAGGAACTGTATGCACGTGGTAGACTACGTAAATTTCCGTGCCGTCGGGTGAACGGAGAATGTTACAGTGGCCGGGACCCGTTACCGTATCACCGTTACCTGATAGGATGCGACTGTCTTTGGTCTTATCAAAGAATCTGAGGGGGTTATCGGAGGTTGCGTAACCAACCGAATAATGCTCGGAAACATAGTAGTTTGCGCTGTAAAGCAGATAGTAGGTTCCGTTTTCCTTGAATACAACGGGACCCTCGTTCCAAAGGGTATTACCGCTCTTCAGCTCCCAATCGTATTCGGGGGTGGAGATAAGTATCGGCTCGCCAATCATACCGCTGAGGTCGCTCTTCAATTC
>JAFOAB010000297.1 GCA_017382555.1 Clostridia bacterium | reverse complement strand
GTTTTGTTTTCGGTTGATTTGAAAAATATTTGATTTTTCATAACAAGTTGTATTTTTGTATTATGAGTTCAGAAAAAAGCACTGCGAAAGCAGTGCTTTTTGTTTTGGAACGATGTGTTCCGCAAGCGGAACGTGATGTACACTTTGTGCGTGATGTTTCCTTTGGAAGTGAAGTGTGCCTTCGGCACGAGATTAGGAACACATCACTTCACTGCGACCGGCGGGAGCAAGCCTTCAAGTGTCGCAAGCGACACGTCTCACCCCTGCGGGGTTCGGTTCCCCTGCCCTACGGTTGAGAAGCGATGTATATCTTTGCGCGACATCAAAATTTTATAAAATGTCTTGCAGAATTTGGAGGGCGTGGTATAATGAATTCATAGAGTTTTATTTGAGGAGGCGATGCTGTGAAGAAATATTTTGTTACCCTTTTGCTTGCCTGCCTTTTTCTTTGCTTACCTCATTTTTCTGTGTTTGCCGAGGAGGGGGACGATCTTTCCATTATATCGGCTAACGTTTCCGGTTTGCCTGCCGCTCTTTCCAAATATGACAGAGACGTTCCTGCTGCACAGAAGACGCTTGCGGGGATGCTGAACGAAAGCGGATACGATATTATTTGCGTTCAGGAGGATTTCGGTTATCATTCCGTTTTTGCTGCGGAAATGACAAATTACCCATATCAAACTTATACAACCGGAGCCGCTCCCATGGGGGACGGACTTAATATTTTCTCCGTTTATCCCATATACAACGTGGAGCGAGTAACGTGGAATGACTCCCACGGAGTTTTTACGGACGGTAGTGATGCGCTTTGCCTCAAGGGCTTTATACGCTGTACAGTTGACGTTAACGGTATTCTCATCGATCTTTACAACGTACATATGGATGCATATCGTACGGATGGCGACCAAAAGGCGAAAAAGGCACAGCTTGAGCAGCTGATGGCTTATATCGACGAAAAATCCGAAGGTATGCCCGTTCTTATCGTCGGTGATACTAATCTCACCTTCCATACCGATCCGCTTGTTGAGATGCATCGCATCCTGATCGAGGAGGGGGGATTCGCCGACTGTTGGATCGAGGTTAAAAATAACGGCAATTATATGCAGGGAAGTGACGGCGCGCAATTAATCGAGCGTTGGTATGCGCGATTCGGCGGTCACGATTGGGGCCGTTGGGATTCCGTGGAGCGAGTGCTTTATCGCGGCGGTGCGGGCTTGAATTTCGAGCCTGTGCGTTTCGAATACGAAATATACACCGATGATCCATCACAAATTAAGGCGCTTACAGACCATAGAATGATGGAATGCGTACTTAAGCTTGATGCCGATGAGTACGAGCGACCGACCGATTCCGAGTTGCTCGTTCCAAAGGATTCGAGCGCGGTAAAAAAAGCGATCCGCGCCGTAAATGCGGTAATACGTATGGCTTGCCTGATCATTTCTTCGGGTATCGCGTATCTTGCGGAAAATTATCCGATTGCCTTTGCTTCTGCTGTGGCGGTTATTTTGGCGCTTGTTGCATTCGGTGTTATACGCAGAAGGCGCAAATGCCGCAGGGGGCATTGACTTTGACAGCGTTTTTTCTTATAATGAAACTAACCTCGATATAAGGAGATAAAGATGGAAACTGCACAGAGACCCAATATTCTTTGGATCTGTACCGACCAGCATCGCGCAGAGGCGCTTGGCTGTTACGGTAACAAGTTTGTGAAAACTCCGAACATTGACCGCCTCGCCGAAAACGGTGTGCGCTTTGAGCATGCATACTGTCAGGCGCCCGTGTGCGCGCCGAGCCGCGCCGCTATGCTGACAGGAAGGTATGCGCGTAATTGCCACGTCAGACAAAACGGTCAAGACATTTCCGAAAACGAAATTCTTGTAACTCGAATTTTGCATGATAACGGATATACCGGCGGACTTTCCGGTAAGCTGCATCTTTCCGGCTGTCAGCCCGCCGCGTGCAGAACGATGGAGCGCCGTATAAACGACGGTTACGATTATTTTGCGTGGAGCCACGACAATGATACGCGTTATGATTGGGTTATGAACGGATATACCCAATGGCTGCGCTCTCTCGGCCTTGAAAACAAGGTTACTCCCCGCGAGGATTGCCGTTACGTATTTGACGGAATGCCTGCCGAGTACAGCCAGGCAAGATGGTGTGCCGACCGCGCAATAGATTTTATGAAGGCGGCGAAGGCTAATAATATGCCGTGGTTCTTCTCCTTCAATTGCTTTGATCCCCACCATCCCTTCGACCCTCCGAAGGAGTATCTTGACAGATATCTGCCTTTTCTTGATGAAATACCGCTGCCCAATTATTATGAGGGCGAGCTTGAAACAAAAACTCCCGCTCAGCGCAGGGAGCATTTGGGCGCATACAACGTAAAGGGCAACTTTGCCTACGATGATATGACAGATTATGACCACCGCTTGCTACGCGCGTCATATTACGCGTTGTGTGATCTTGTTGACGAGCAGGTCGGTCGAATGATTGCGTACCTCGAGGAAAGCGGTCAGATTGATAACACGGTGATACTCTTCCATTCCGACCATGGCGAGAGCCTCGGAGACCACGGAATGTATCTTAAGGGCTGTTATTTCTACGAGCCGAGCGTGCGTGTTCCGCTTATTATTTCATATAAGAACAAATTTTTGAGCGGCAAGGTGTGCGACGGACTTGTGGAGCTTATCGATATAGCTCCCACGCTGCTTGAAATTTGCGGTATAGATGCACATCCCGGAATGCAGGGAAAATCGCTTTATCCGCTCCTTTGCGGCGAGGCACCGCTGGATAAATTCCGCGAGGACGTCTTCTGCGAGTCCTGCAAGTGCAAGATGAGCGGGCAGACGGTAACGTACGGCTCCATGCTTCGTACGGAGAGATATAAAATAACGATGGTGCACGATCTTGCCCCCTCGTTTGACCGCGATAAGATGTGTGAGCTTTACGATCTTGAAGCCGATCCCGATGAAAGGACCAATCTCTATTACGATCCCGCATATGCGGACATAAAGGCGGAGATGCTTGAGAAATTCTGCAATAGGCAGGCTTTGATAGCCGATCCCTTGCCAATGAAGAGCATGCCCTGGTAAGTGAAAAAAGGATGTAAGGAACGTGTTCCTTACATCCTTTTTGCTTTAATGGGTTATTTAGGTAAGTTTTGAGGGGAGGAGGTGGGGCCGTAGACTACGAGTCTTTCCGTGCCGTCGGGGTCGGTTACAAATCCGCAACGGTCGATGCAGGTCTGTCTTGTCTGAACCTGTGTAAGGCTGTTGTGGCGGTGGTAAACAATGAACAGCTCGCCGTTTTCTGCGGTAAAGAAGCTGTGGTGCCCCGTACCAACTGCCTTTACGTTC
>JAFOAB010000296.1 GCA_017382555.1 Clostridia bacterium | reverse complement strand
GGTGTCGGGCAGGGTGTTTTCCATTCCCAGCGCCTCGTAGCGCGAGGCGGCGAAGGAGTGGTATTGAAGCACCTTTATTTTTCTTATCCCTTTAAGTCCCTGCAAAAACCTTCCGATAGCCTCGCATTCCTTATCGTTATAACCGACTACAAGAGGATAGCGTATTTCAATACTGCAGTCCTTTTCGGAGAGGTATCTCAGGTTATCAAGGATAATTGCATTATCCTTGCCCGTGCATTTTTTGTGTACTTGCGGGTCTATTGCCTTTATATCGTAAAGGAACACATCGGTGTAGGGAATTATGCAATCAAGCACCTCTTTTTTTACATAACCGCAGGTGTCGATATAAACGCTGATGCCGTTTTCCTTCAGCATTTTTGCAAGCGCGGTCGCAAAGGGGGCTTGTGCGAGGCACTCGCCGCCCGAAAGGGTAACGCCGCCGCCGCTGTTTTTATAATAATCTGCGTCCTTCATAAGCATGGAAAAGAGCGTGTCAACGTCGTATTCAACGCCGTAGCGCACGTTTGCGGAAACGGGGCAAAGCTCCGCCGCAAGACTGCCGTCAACTCCCTTGCAGGAGCCGCAGGAGATGCACTTTTCCTTAAAGACCGCATTTTGAGGCTCAAAGGATATGCTTTCGGGGTTGTGGCACCACAGACATTTCAGCGGACAGCCCTTGAAAAACACGGTACTGCGAAGTCCGTCGCCATCGTGTATCTCCATACGTTTGATGCCCGAGATCAAGCCTTTCATAATCTCTCCTTAATGCAGGCGCATAGATCGTGCAATAAATTCGTCCTGCTCCTTTTCGCTTAACGCGGAAAACAGCACGTTCCAGCCGCACAGCCTTACTTGCAGGTTAGGGTATCTTTCGGGGTGAAGCTTCGCATCCTTCAGCACCTCGGTGTCAAGTACGTTGTAATGCACGGCAAAGCCGCCCTTATCAAAATATGTCTTTAGTGTGGAAACAAGGCTGTCGAGTCCGTTTTTGCCGACAACTGCCGAGCTGTGCAGGTCAATATCCGCAATGGCGCCGTTCGGCGTATGCAGGGTATCGAGCTTTGCAACGGACGTGAGATGCGCGGTTGCGCCGTCTCTGTCGGCGCCGAAGGTCGCGCCCGTGTTTTGCGAAAGACTCTCGCCCGCGCGCCTTCCGTCGGCGGATGCGCCCGTTTTTTCTCCGAACGGACGGCACCAGTCGATAGAGAACAGTCCGAGTCTGTATATACCGCCCTTTGCGTTAGGTCTGCCGCTGATAAAGCCTGTAAGCACGTCTACGATATCCATTGCGATACCGTCTGTCTCGTCGTTGTCCATACCGTATTTGGGAAGTTTATTTTTAATTCTCAGGCGCAGGATCTCCTCGCCTGCCCAATCGGTGCGGAGAAGGTCGGTAAGCTTATCTATTGTAATTGCGCCGTCCTCAAAGACAAGCTTTTTTATTGTGTAAAGCGAGTCGGCTGCCGTTGCAAGTCCAAGCGCGTTTACGGAGGAATTATCGTACTTTGCGGTGTGAGCGCAGTAAATGTCCCCGCCGTTTTCGAGCGCGGATGAGTAGGTTGCGGAAAAAATCGGCGCGCCGTGTATTTTTGAGTCGATTGCCTGACGGCAGTCGGTCTCCTTTATCGCACATTCGCACAGATATTCAAGCTGACGAACGAATTCCGCATACACGTTTTCGTAGCTTGTAAGCGGATATTTGCGCGAAGGACCGATCCGTTTGCCGCTTAGCATATCAACGCCATCGTTGAGTGCAAGCTCAAGCGCCTTGGGGAGATTCACCCTTGCGTTGCACGAGCAGGTTATCTCGCCGTAGCCGCCGCATTCGTAACAGCCTACAACGTGATACCGCCTTGCGTCCTCCTTGTCCTCACCGAGTCTGATAAGGGAATTTATTACCCGGCTGTCGGATATAAACACGATGCTGTTATCGCCGTTTCTTACCGCGTCCATTGCCTGCTCGATAATGTCCTTGGGCGTATCCTCGGCACAAAGCAAATGCATTTTTACGTTTGACACACGCGCCTCGCGGTAAGCGGAAATAAACATATAGGAAAGCTCGTTAACGGTGCTTTTTCCGTCTGCATCAGAGCCGCCGAGGGCAAACGGTACGTTTGCCGCCGCCTTGATACGGTCTATCTCGCGGATGTAATCAATAAGAAGCTCTTTTGTATACTCTTTCTTGTGTTCTTCATAAAAAGGGAAGAACAGCTCGTCAAGGCGCCCGAGAGTCCGCAAAAACGTTCCGTCAAAATACTGCTGTAAGGTGTAATATGCAATGGAGCATTGCATTGCCTCGTAGATATTCGAGGGCGCGCCGCAGGCAAGTGCCTCCATTCCGTTTGCCATTTCGTCTCTGCCGTTACGTCTTGCCTCGTCTGCCGCGCGCCTTAAAAAGCGCAGTGCGGCATCGTATACTTTTGCAAGGTTTTTATAAAAAAGTGATTTCTTTTCATCTCCCGCATGTTTTTGTGCGTACTCATCGATGCGCTTGCGCAGACCGAAGATTCCGAGGGAAATAATGCTGTCCCACTCCGCAGAGGTGTGACCGAAGTCCCAATCACCCGAAAATGCAAGCGCCGCGCGTCCGTCGCTGAGTCCGTTTTTCTCGGTGATATCGGCATAATTTGCCTTGCGGAGCCTGATAACGGAGTGCTGTATGCCTCCGCAGTTGACCCTTACGAAAAATCGGTTTTCCGCGGGTACCGTTATCTCACAGAAGTCGAGCAGATGCTCAACTATTTTGCAGTCGGCTTCAAACACGTCCGCGCCGTCTGCCATTGCCGCGGTTGCACAGCCGTGTGCGTATTCGACAAGCTGTTTTCTATTCTCCATCATGCTCTTACCTCCGTTGAGATCATTTTACGGCATTTTTTGTTCTCCGTAAAGCAAAAATACATTACTCTCCCTTAAAATACTCGTTTATCTTGGTTATATCGTTCTCTGCCTTGCGGGAGTAAGACTTCATCGCGGATGCAAATGCGGTGGAATACGACTTGGAGAGGTTTGCGACCATATCCTTCAAGCCTCCGATATTGTATATGTATCCGATATCGTAAATTCTGTTTTCAAGCTCAATGGTTATCATATTATAGCTATCGTTATCAGATACGTAACGTCCGACAAGAGTTTTTTCGTAATATGCGGGAGTTACGACACGGCTTGATATGTAAGCCGTGTATTCGATTATAGCGCTTGTACGCTCATCGTCTGCGGTAAAGCTCGGCACGCACACGAACGCCGCATCGTAGCCGCCCAAGGGAGTGTAATATCTGTCCTGAGCTTCATCCGTCTTGGGGAGGGGAAGAATGCCGTAGTTAAGCTCCGTATCTCTGAATTGAGGGAAGCCGAGATGCTCCACCATTCTGAAGAGGACGTGTCCGTCGGTGATCATAGTAACGGAGTTTTTGCCGCCCGTTGCGGTCTGGCAGTTGTAAACGTGCTCCTTATCCTTTGTAAGCTCGATAAAGCTTACTATAGCGGACTCGGCTCTTTCGGTGCCGAGAGTAAGCACGATATTGCCGTTTTCGTCCTTGTTTGCAATGCGCTCGCCGGACATGTTGAGCGCCGCGACAACGGAGCTGTGGATGTATCCGAGACCGTATCTGTCATTGGAGTCCATAACGTCGTTTGCGTCAAGGTCCTCGGATACCTGCAGTACGTATTCCTTCATTTTATCGAAGGTCCACACGCCCTGCTCGACCAATGCATAGGGGTATTCCCAGTTTCTTTCGTCGAAAAGTGTTTTGTTGAATACCATGTTATACATCGCCTGAGTTGCCACAAGGCTGATATCGCCCGCGGTAAAGTACAGCTTGCCCTTTACCTCAAGGTCATTCTTTGCGTTTTGGTCCCACCAAGATTTGCTCATATCCAGATATCCGTAATCGTTGAGATCGCGCAGATCCCCCGAAAGCGCGAGCGCACCCGCATCGTAGGTGGATATAATGCCCATATCGTAGTTGGAATCTCCCGCCGAGTTTGCCTGGCGTATCTTGTTGAGTCCGACACTTGATGAGCCGTACTCTGCTATTCCCGTAAACGTAATGTTAAGCGCGTCCATTACTATCATATTGCGGCGGTAAAGCGCTTCGTCCAGAACAGTATTGCCCTCGCTTACGAGAAAATCGCGTATGAGGCTTGCGTTGCTGTTAAGATTTGTCATCAGTACCACGAATTCGTGTCCGTCATACTTTGTGTCGGGGAGATGAGCAATCGGGTCCGCCTCAGTGGTTGCGGGCTCATCGGTAACGTCAGCAGAAGGTGCCGACGTGCCGTCCGGTGCTCCCGCCTCGGTTGTGTCCATGCTTGATGCCGCGCCTCCGCAGGAAGCAAGGAGCAGCATTAAAAGTGCGGTCAGAAATGCAAAGATCCTTTTCATAACGTGTTCTCCGTTTGTTTATTTGTTTGATGCTATCATACTATCACGCTGTACGCTACTTGAAAATGCACGGATGAAGCATTTGCACTTTTCACACACCGTTTTTTTGCGCGATATTGCTTTTTAGGAGATGAGATGTTAATATGAAAATGAAAGGCGGTGGTCGCTTGAAAAGCAGAAGAATAACGGATCATCCGCATCCGGTTTTCTGTACCTTTGGTAACGTTATAAGGCAGAGCATTCCCGGGGGAAGGCATTTTAACAAAAAGTCCGCCGGCAGAAGGACGTCTGCGTTTTTGTGCATCCTTACGGGTGCGTGCAAATATACTTTTGACGGACGTAGCTTTGTTGCAGAGGCGGGAGATTTTCTGTTTCTTCCGAAGGGAGGAATATATGCCATGGATGTTTTTGAGGAATATTCGTATATATTCGTCAATCTGGATTTTACTGAGGATGCGGATTATTATCCCGAGGCGTATAAAATG
>JAFOAB010000295.1 GCA_017382555.1 Clostridia bacterium | reverse complement strand
CCCTGCAGATCCTTCGGTCGCTTTGCTCCCTCAAGGATGACAGGGCGAGGGGAGCCTTTGCTGTCATGTTCGAGCGAAGCGAAACATCTGCAAAGGCGTGTAAAGTGTTCGCCCGGATCCTTCGGTCGCTTTGCTCCCTCGAGGATGACAGGGCGAGGGGTGTGCTTTCGTGTCATTCTTGAGCGTAGCGAAGAATCTCGAAAGCACACGTAATTAAGAATTCAAGCGTGATTGGAGGGTTAATACAAGTCGGGAAACAACTCTGCTCCCAAATCATTCCATTCGGGATTTTTTGAATTTATTAGGTTTATTTTCTTTGAACGTAACAAACCCTTCAGTTTCTTCTCTCTGCGAATGGCGGCTGTTGCGTCCTCTGTGTTTTCATAATATACAAGCTTATGTATATGATATTTTTTTGGTGAAGCCGTCTATCAATTCATTTTTGTGCTCGTACAATCTGCGGTGGAGGTCGTTTGTTACGCCAATATACAAGACGTTATTGGTTATGTTTGTTAGTATATAAACGCTGAACATCTGTACCTCCTCTTAAGTGTGAGTGTTGTGCGTCCCTGCAGATCCTTCGGTCGCTTTGCTCCCTCAAGGATGACAGGGCGAGGGGAGCCTTTGCTGTCATGTTCGAGCGAAGCGAAACATCTGCAAAGGCGTTAAAATCGTTCGCCCGGATCCTTCGGTCGCTTTGCTCCCTCAAGGATGACAGGGCGAGGGGAGCCTCGGTTACATATTGTGGATGACAGGGCGAGGGGTGCGCTCTCGTGTCATTCTTGAGCGTAGCGAAGAATCTCGAAAGCACACAATGGGAAAACCAAAAGGTTTATTTATTATTCTTTGTCTTGCGTCTGTTGATTATCAGCATCGCAACAATAAGCACCAGACACACGGCAAGGGCGGCGGCGAAGATGCCGACGTTGGGCACGAAGCTTTCCGTGCCGTCGCTGTTTACTATCGTTTCCGCGTTTTTAAGCACTGTTTTGCCGATGAAGGGTCCGATAATGCCGGGGATAAGCACCTGCGAGAAGATGCGCACGCCCTGAAGCGCACCTGCCTTGCCCTCGGGGGTGCAGTCCCTTATTTTAGCGCCGAATACCGCCATACCCGCAAGGTAGCCGCACATCATAAGCAGCGAGCCGATAAATACGAGCGCGGTGTTCTTGAAGCAGAACAGCACAACGTAGCCCGCGCACAGCCACGCGAGGGCGAAAAATACGCAGTATCCAAAGCCACGCTTATCGTACACTCTGCCCCACAGCGCTGTCGCGATGGAGGCGATTATGATTGCGGGCGCCATAATAAGCACGTAATTTGCCATCTTGAGGCTCACCTCGTAATAGAGGATGAGGTAGGGCATAAATATTTGTATAGAGATGTTAAACAGCACAAAAAGGGCGAGAGTGGTGTAAAGTGGCATATTTTCCCGCACCGTGGAGGGGCGGAAGCCGTAAAGAATGGTGGAAAGGTAGCCACCCTCCGCGGGCTTTATCTGCGGCTCGCGGATGATGAAAAAGCCGATAATACCGCAAGCGAGAGTGAGAATGCCGATGATGGCGAATATCGCAGTCCAGCTGGAGGCTTCGTTCAAGTCAAAAGCCATAAAGCCGCCGAAAACGGCAAGTATGGCAACAAGGGGCATCATTGCGTTTATGCCCTCCGCCTTGCCTCTGTTGGTGCTGTCGGTGGAGTCGGTCAGCCAAGCGTTGAATGCCGCATCGTTTGCCGTAGAGCCGAAGAAGGTCATAACGCAGTCAAGCACCACGGTAAGCGAAATGCCGAGCGATACGGCGCTTGCGGCAGGGAACAGCAGGGTGAGCGTTTCCTTTTTAAGCAGTACAAAGGAAAATACGGAAAGTCCCCAAGCAACGTAGCCCGCGCAGATAAACAGCTTTCGCTTGCCTATCTTATCGGAAAGCGCGCCCATAAAAACGGAGGTGAGTGCGGCGGCAACCGCGCTTGCGCCTACCATCAGGGAGATATCTGCCGCGCTTGCGTTGAACATTTTGTAGATAAATACGTTGAAGTACATATTTTCCACGACCCATGCGATCTGTCCCATAAGGGAGAAGACCGTCAGCGCAAGCCAAAATTTACGGTTTTTGTTCTTCATTTTCAAGCTCCTGTTCTATCCACGCCATAATAAGCGCAACTATCTTTTCCTGCTGCTTTTGTGTAAGCTCGGTATTTTTCGGCACGTTATACCATTTGTGTAGGCATCCCCTGCAGCAGCAGGCACACGCGTGCTGTGCAATAAAAACGGGGTGGTTTTTCATCGGCGTTTGCTTGCCGTCGTTTTCTATGTATGCGGGGGCAAGGCGCGTGCGGATGATATCCGCGGCGTGCTTTTTTATTTCCTCAAGCCCCTTTTCGCGCACGTAGGCAAGCTCTCTTTTCCGCAAATGGAAGGACGAGCGGAATTTGGAGCGACCGAGCTTTTCAAGTGCTTCCTTTTTTGTTTGCACGTTTTTTCACCATTATGCCTCTTTGGGCATCCCATTCCGTGCGTATTTCGTTTCTTTTTACGTCTCTCGCGCTGTATGCGAGGGTGTATTTCGTTATTACGGTAAGCGTTTCTTCGCCCTGTGCGGATATTTTCACCGTCAAAACGGGTATTTTCAGCGCACATCGCTCGCGTAGCGTTTCGGTAGACGCAAAGCGCTCGGCAAATTCGGGCGCAAGCGTTTTTTCCGCGTAAAGTATAAATTCCTCACACAGACGTGCGTAAAACGCGGGTATTTCCCCGTGTATCCCCTCGGGCAGAGCGCACAGGATATGCGCCTCCGCGCAAGGCACGGCATTGCCGTTTATCTCAATTTCAAAAATTCTGTCCGCCTTTTCGGTAGGTACGGTGGATTGCATATATTCATCTCCTTTGGTTGAATATATGCAAATATATGAGGTGCAATGCGGAGAAGAAAATGCCAACCGCGTGTCATCCTTGAGCGGAGAGTTCGCAAAAGATTCTTCGCTTCGCTCGAGAATGACGTTTGCGAACTCGTAGCGAAGGATCTGCGGCTGGCTTAATTCAATTATATCGAGAGCAATCCCGCGTTCAAATTATTTTATCCAATTCCTCGCGTATCTCTGCGTAGGAATAAAGGCTTCCGCAGATGATGAGGGGCAGGTTTTTTTCTTTGGCGCTG
>JAFOAB010000294.1 GCA_017382555.1 Clostridia bacterium | reverse complement strand
GGCAGAACGCTGTTGAAAATCAGAAGCGTGATTGATTTAAATATCATTTGAACGGTCGAGAGTTCGACCGTTCATTTTTTTTATTTTATTGATAAATTGCAAGAATTAATGGTGGAAAATTCAAAATCTCTCTTGACAACATTGTATATCTGTGCTATACTTCAGTAGTCAAACGCAGTGATGCGGAATAGTAAGCGATTTCCTTCGCCTGGGGAGAGATGCCGGTTGGTGCGAGGCATTGGGAAGGGGTTGCCGAACTCACCGCGGAGCGGCTGCCGTGAACTACAGTAGGGGCAGACGGAAACTCCCGTTACAGAGTGAGATGTGTTAGCATCGAAGGGCATCCGTTTGGATGAAGAAGAGTGGTACCGCGGAAAAGTTAATGTGTTTAACGTTTTCGTCTCTTTGAGTCAACAAGGAGATGGAAGCGTTTTTTTGTTGACATTCGCCCTATTACCAAATTTAAAAGGAGAATGAACATGAGAAAGATTTACGTTTCGGACATTACGCTTAAGGCACTTGCGGAGGACAGATATGTTGCCCTTTTATTCCGCGAAAAGACTGCTATTGCCGCTTGCGCTGATTCTATCGGTGCTGATGCCGTTGAGCTCGCACCCATAAAGAGCGTTCGCGAGGATACTATTATTTATAAGACTATTGCCAAGAACGTACAGAATGCCGCAGTTGCAATTCCCGTTGGCTTTGACGTTGACGGCGTTAACAATGCATGGGAGTGCGTAAAGGAGGCAAATCACCCTCGCCTCCAGATCGAGCTTCCTACCTCCACCGTTCAGATGGAGTACGTTTACCACGTAAAGGGTGAGAAGATGCTCGCAAGAATTTCCGAGCTTGTTAAGGCCGCAAAGGCGCTTTGCGAGGACGTTGAGTTTTCCGCTCTTGATGCAACCAGAGCGGATGACGATTTCATTATCGCAGCCGCAAAGGAGGCAGTTGCCAGCGGTGCTACCTGTGTAACCGTTTGTGATGATGCGGGTATCTTTATGCCCGAGCAGATTGCCGCTCTTGCAGCAAAGATCAAGGCTGAGGTAAGCGTACCCGTATACGTGCGCGTTTCCGATGCTATTAATATGGCTGTTGCTTGTGCCGTTGCTGCCGCTTCTGCGGGTGTTGACGGTGTTAAGGCTGCAATGGCAGGCGCAAACGTGCTTTCCACCGGAAAGCTTGCGGATGCGATAAACGTGTGCGGACCCACCCTCGGCGTTTGCACCGAGCTTAACAATACAAAGCTCCACGCAAGCATTGACGATATGCTTGCAAGCATCAATCGCGATGCTGATTATGAGGATGCCGAGATCAGCGATAAGAAGAAGATCCTGCTCGACAGCACCAGCACCATTGCGCAGGTCGCACAGTCCGCTAAGGTGCTTGGCTACGATCTTTCCGATATTGATTGCGGCAACGTGCATAAGGCTCTCATGCAGGTTTGCGAAAAGAAGGATTCCCTCGGCTACAAGGAGCTTGATGCGCTTATCGCAAGTACCGCTATGCAGGCGCCCTCTACCTATCATCTTGAAAACTACACCACCACAAGCAGCAACGCTACCGGTGCTATGACCCAGATCACGCTTAAGTGTAACGGCGATATCATCCGCGGTGTCAGCGTTGGTGAAGGACCTATCGACTCTGCATTCCGTGCAATCGAGCAGTGCGTAGGATATCATTATGAGCTTGACGATTTCCAGGTTCAGTCCGTTACCGAGGGTAAAGAGGCTCTCGGCTCCGCGGTTGTAAGACTGCGCAGCAACGGCAGACTTTTCTCCGGCAACGGCACCTCTACCGACATTGTTGCCGCAAGCATCAGAGCGTACGTAAACGCGCTCAATAAGATCGTTTACGAGGAGGAATAAGATGAAGATCGTCTTCTCAACCAAGCACGTTTCGCGCCCTTCGTTTATCGATATGTGCCGCTATGCCGATGATTACGGCTTTGCGGGCTTTGAGATTTACGATGCAATGCGTGAGCGCTCCTATCATCACGACAGCATTTTGCGCCGTAATAACGTTGCGGATAGCAAGAGAAAGCTCTTTAATCGCAATCTTGCGGTTCCTGCACTTCATTATCCTCATTCCTTAAGCTCTCAGGCGGCAAACGGCGATACCATTGTTCGCTACGTTGATATGGCTTCCGCCGCCGGAATTACCGACGTTATCATTCGTGTTGAGGATAAGATATCCTTTGCTGATATCGAGGCAAAGCTTGGCGAGGCTGTAAAGCGTGCTGAGCGCTCCGACGTTCGTATACTTTTTGAAACCGTCGGATACCTTGCAAATACCGAAAACATAATTGAGATAATCAACAATTTCTCCTCTGCGGCTATCGGCGTTTCGTGGAACGTACGCGGCACCTACTTCAGCGCAGGCGAGACCGCCGAGACCACCATCAAGACCCTCGGCGCATATATTAAGTACGTTCGCCTCGGTGATATGAAGGACGGAAAGCCCGTTCTTATCGGTGAGGGTGAGCTTCCCGTTGAAAAGCTCATTAATGCGCTTTCTTCTCTTAACTACGACGGATTTATCTGCGCCGCATGGAATGACGAGATAAACGATGCGGATATAGTTCTTACCCATTTTGCAAACTACGTTGCCGCTCTCGGTAGGGAAAAGAAGAGCTATGAGCACGTATATTACAACAGAGCGAAGTCCGGTACCTTCGTATGGAAGAAGTACGACGTTATCGATGCTACCTTCTCCGACGTGCTTGATACTATGGTCGAAAAATATCCCGACCAGTATGCATTTAAATATCCAACCCTCGATTATACGAGAACCTACACACAGTTCCGCCGCGACGTTGACGAATGTGCAGCGGCTCTTATCTCCCTTGGTGTTAAGGCGGGTGATCACGTTGCCGTGTGGGCTACAAACGTACCCGCTTGGTTCATCACCTTCTGGGCTACCACCAAGATCGGTGCCGTTCTTGTAACCGTTAACACCGCGTATAAGATCCACGAAATTGAGTACCTTTTGAAGCAGTCCGATACTCATACGCTCGTTATGATTGAGGATTGCAAGGATATTAACTATAAGGAGATTGTACGCGAGCTGTGCCCCGAGCTTGATAATCTTAACCCGGGTGAGCCGCTGTATTCAAAGAATCTCCCGTTCCTTCGCAACGTAGTAACCGTTGGCTTCTCTATGCCCGGTTGCCTTACGTGGGAGCAGATGCTCAAGCGCTCCGACCTCGTTCCGCGTGAGGAGGTACGCAGACGTGCTTCTCTCGTTAAGCCCGATGACGTATGTAATATGCAGTATACCTCGGGTACCACGGGATTCCCCAAGGGCGTTATGCTTACCCATCGCAACATCGTAAATAACGGTAAGACCATCGGTGACCGTATGGATCTTTCCACTGCGGACAGAATGATGATCCAGGTGCCTATGTTCCATTGCTTCGGCATGGTGCTTTCCATGACGTCGATGATGACACACGGCGGCACGCTTTGCCCCATTCCGTATTTCTCCCCCAAGTCTTCTCTTGCTTGCGTTAACGATGAGCATATAACCTGCTTTAACGGCGTTCCCACGATGTTTATCGCAATGTTCAACCACGCGGATTTTGCAAAAACAGATTTCTCTTATATGCGTACGGGCATTATGGCGGGCGCAAACTGCCCCGCAGATCTTATGCGCCGCGCCTCCGTTGAAATGAATATGCGCGAGATCATCTCCGTTTACGGACAAACCGAGGCATCCCCCGGCTGTACTATGGGCGAGGTCAACGAGGACCTTGACCACCGCGTTGAAACGGTTGGAAGCGCGTTCCCCGGTGTTGAATGCAAGATAATCGATCCCGAAACCGGACTTGAGCTTCCCGACGGAGAGAGCGGAGAGTTCGTTGCACGCGGCTTTAACATTATGAAGGGCTACTATAAGATGCCCGAGGCAACCGCGCAGGCGATCGATGCGGATGGATGGCTCCATTCCGGAGATATCTGCTGCCGTACACCCGACGGATACTATAAGGTTACAGGCCGTCTCAAGGATATGATCATACGTGGCGGTGAGAATCTTTACCCCCGTGAGATTGAGGAATTCTACCTCACAAATCCTAAGGTACGCGACGTTCAGGTCGTTGGTGTGCCCGATGAAAAGTACGGCGAGGAGTGCTGTGCTTGGATAATTCTCCATAAGGGCGAGACCGCAGACGAGGCGGAGATGAAGGAATACGGTAACGCATCCATTGCGCGCCATAAGGTTCCTCGTTATTTCGTATTCGTAAACGAGTTCCCGATGAATGCCGCCGGTAAGATCCTTAAGTATAAGATGCGTGACGAATCCGCAGAAATGCTCGGACTTAAGAAGTAACAATAAAACGGCTCTGTACCTTTGTACAGAGCCTTTTTGAAAATATTCTTAGAGGTAAGCTATGTGTGCAGAAAAACGATGCGCTTGGTGCAACCTAAAAAATCCTATATACGTTGAATATCACGATAACGAGTGGTGCAGACCGAATTTTGACGAGAAGTATCTTTATGAGATGCTGATTCTCGAATCGTTTCAGGCAGGGCTTTCTTGGGAATGCGTGCTAAATAAGCGCGATGCCTTCAGAGAAGCGTTTGACGGCTTTGATATCAATAAGGTTTGCGAATATGGTGATGATAAGCTTGAAGAGCTTATGAATAACAAGTCCATAATTCGCAACAAGCTTAAAATAAAGTCGGCTGTAAATAACAGTAGAATTTTCGCGGACATCTCCGCAGTATACGGATCTTTTTATAATTACCTTACGAGCTTTGTGGGTGAAATTACGTATTATGAGACAGGACTAACTACAAATAAGCATTCCGATGCGATATCAAAGGATCTACAAGGACGGGGAATGAAATTTGTCGGCAGTACAATCATATATTCTTATCTGCAGGCTATTGGTATTATTTATTCGCACGACGAGGGGTGCTTTTTGTATGAAAAACAAGGCAAAGGTTGAACCTTTGCCTTGTTTCAGTCTGTCGAAAAACGCCCATC
>JAFOAB010000293.1 GCA_017382555.1 Clostridia bacterium | reverse complement strand
CAAGGTTCCCGAAAGAAAGATGACCGTGCTTACCTCCAAGCCCTGTATGCAGGTATATACGGGTAACTTCCTCGGCAACGGCCCCGATTTCAAGGGCGGAGTTAAGCAGCAGCAGCACCACGCAGTATGCTTTGAAACACAGTTCGAGCCGAATGACCCTGCAGACCCCAACGGAAAATCCTACCTTACCCCCGATAAAAAGTATCGCCACATTACCGTATACAGAATAGATTAACGAAAAAAAGATCCCGTGCTTTCGAAAAAGCACGGGATCTTTTTTTGCTTTTACGCTTCGGGAAGCGAATACTTTTCCGAATACTGCTTATAAAGCTTATCGTATTCCTTGCCGCCCTTCTTGACCTTTGCAAGATAGCTGTGGAGGTCAAGCGACTCGTGGCTGGACATTTCGATCAGACAGCCCGCAATGTTGGAGCAATGGTCGGAAACGCGCTCAAAATTCGTAAGAAGGTCGGAAAGTATAAATCCAAGCTCGATACTGCAAAGGCTCTTGCTGAGGCGAATAGTGTGATGGAGCTTGATGGTGCTCTTAAGATCGTCAACGACCTGCTCAAGAGGCTCTATCTTAGCCGCCTTCGCCATATCCTCATGCGCAAGCGCATCCTTTGTGATATCGCATATCTCCTCAACCGCATTGCGGAGGGTAAGAAGCTCTGCATTTGCATCATCGGAGAACGAGATATTTTTATCTTTTATCTCCTCTGCGGATTCGGCAACGTTTACGGCGTGGTCGGATATACGCTCCAGGTCTCCTATCATATGGAGGAGCTTTGTAACCTCGATGCTTTCCGCTTCCGTCATATCTCTTGCGGAAAGATGCACGAGGTAGGAGCCGAGCGCGTCCTCGTAAATATCGACCTTGTCCTCCTCCGCATCGATCTCCTCAACTATCTTGGGATCGAAATTGTCAAGAAGCTTTGAGGATTTTACAAGCGAATCGATTGCAAGCTCTGCCATCTTGTTTGTCACGATCTTGCAGCGCTCGATAGCAACGGAGGGGGTGTCGAGCAGACGCTCGTCAAGCATATCGGTAAACTCGTCGCCCTTCTTATCGGTACCCTTAACGGAAGCAACCGCAAGCTTTTCAAGCAGCTTGGTGAAGGGGGAGATGAGCGCAACAGAGAAGATCTTGAATACGGTGTGTACACCCGCAATGCCCCACATATCGATCATCGTGCCGTTTGCAAACGAGAACACGTCAAACGTACCGACCACGTTGAGTATCCAACCAACAAGGTAGTAAAGGCCCATCCAAAGGCCAACACCGATGATGTTGAAGTAAAGATGCGCAAATGCGGCACGCTTACCGTTTTTATTTGCGCTGATGGAGGAGATAACTGCGGTTACGCAGGTACCGATGTTCTGACCCATGATGATCGGCATTGCCGCAGCGTAGGAAATTGCACCGGTGCTGGAGAGCGCCTGCAAAATACCGACGGACGCGGAGGAGGACTGCACGATAGCAGTAAGCGCAGTACCCGCAAGAATACCGAGAATGGGGTTGGAGAAGAGGGTGAGGATATTGCAGAAGGCCTCGTTTTCCTTAAGACCGGAAACAGCATCGGACATAGACGCCATACCGACCATAAGCACGGCAAAGCCCATAAGTATCGTGCCGAGATCCTTGAATCTCGAGCGCTTTGCAAACATAATAAGGCAAATACCGATAAGCGCAAGCACAGGCATCCACGCATCGGGCTTGAGCCACTTGAGAAGCTCGGTAGCCTCTGCGGCGCCTCCGCCGATGCCGTTCATAGCTGTAAGCCATGCGGTAACGGCAGTACCTACGTTAGCACCCATAATAACGCCTATCGCCTGCGTAAGCGTCATAGTGCCGGAGTTTACAAAGCCGACAACCATAACGGTTGTGGCGGATGAAGACTGAATAACAGCTGTAACACCAAGTCCGAGCAAGAAGCCCTTGAACTGGTTCGATGTCAGATTGCCGAGAATGGTTTTGAGCTTACGTCCCGCGCTCTTTTTAAGCGCGTTACCCATGACGTCCATACCGTAAAGGAAGAGAGCGAGTCCACAGAGCAACGATAAGATTTCAAAAATACCCATAAATTTCCTTTCTGTTTTACGTGTTTACTTCTTTGACACGTTTTTATTCATACTTTTCCATTTTACTTGTTAATTATATCACAATAAAAAATAAGATTGCAATAGGTTATCAAAAAAGTGAATACAGCAAAATACACAAATCTTACCTCGGATGATAAAAATAATCGTAACCATATCTTCCTCGCCGTCGAGGCGGATTTCATCCCCGCAGGGGATTTCATCTGCGTAGCAGATTTCACCCACACGCAAGGGTGGATTTAGTTGACAAAAGCCTAACGCAAAGGGCTAGTCCTCATAAGGATGTTACCATTCTCCTTGTAGGGACCGGCGTCCTTCAGACGCCGCAAGCGGCGTGCTCCCGTTGGTCGCGCTCACCCCTTACGGGGTTCGATACCTCGACGGTCCAAAAAGGCATATTTGCATTGCAGAAGACAAAGATTAACCCCGACAGATTTTTAAGGTCTGTCGGGGTTTTATTTATCTTTTTTTGATTTGTCGAGTCTCAAATTCTTTTATTAGAGATGCCAATCCAACTCTCATATCTGCGACAAAAAATAATACTTTATCATTAGTGCCATAAACGGTCAATTGATTAAACGAATATGTATAACTGTCAATTTCATCATATGAAATTTCCGTTTTTTTAGTTAGCCTATGAACAATTATGCTGTTTTTTGTTATTACTTCGTAATCGGCAATACATATCAAAAATATAAGAGCTGGAAGCCCTATTGCAAATAAACAACTGATGGCGTATGCGATCCAACCAGCCAAATCCAATTTGGATTCTGAAAAAATAAAGAATAACGCAAAAATTATCGATGCAAGAAAAAGGCTTACCATAATGACAAAGGAAACCATCATTCTTCTTTTGGGAGCATGAGTTCTTGTGATGTATCCGTCTTCTTGTTGCTCTTTTTTTGAAGTTGAATAAAAAAGATATTCAAGCAAAAAGGAAAAAGCAAATAATAGAATAACCGCTATTAAAAATATCCACCCCATAAGACCCTCCATTTTGTTTTATCGCAAGTTTCGCCTTTGTATTACAAAGGCGTCGAGCAAAGCCCATACCCCTAAAGATGCATGAGCGTACCATAGGCTCCCTCCGGGAGGGAGCTCCCGACGAAGTCGGGTGAGGGAGAGCGCGTTACAATGAAATTAGTACAAACCTAAAGTCACGCGGGCTCCTTCCGTCACGCTCCGCGTGCCACCTTCCTCCCGGAGGAAGGCTTTTTGTTAGTTCCATTATAACACAAATCGGCAGAGAAAACAACATCTCTGCCGAAAATTATGTGTCGCGGACCGTCGAGGACGCCGGTCCCTACAATTTGGTAAACATCCTTATGAGAAGGAGCCTAACTGCTTTTTTTATTTTGTGGCTTT
>JAFOAB010000292.1 GCA_017382555.1 Clostridia bacterium | reverse complement strand
GGTGGTTATGTATACCTTTGGCAGCTCTTCTTTTGGGTAAACGATCTTGTCGGCGGTAAGGATCTCCTCGGTGTCGGATCCGGGGAATATACTTTCCGTCTCTATCGGTTCGGTCAGTGTTGGTGTGACTTCGGTATTACAGCCCGTAAGCAGCGATGCAAGCGCAAGCAAGACCGCAAAAAAAGATAAAAACCTCTGTTTCATGGTAACTACTCCGTTACGATAGGTTGCAAAAACCCATAATAATGTAATTATACAATATTTATATAAAAAAATCAATAATTTTGTTACAATGTTGATAAAAAATACTGTGCCCTACGGAGCATTCCGTAAAGCACAGTATTTTGCGTTGTTATTTGTATTGGAGCGGCATCTCGCCGATGTCCGCGGTCTTCGTACCTGCTCTACCTTATCGCTCGCTTTCTCCTTCTTTGACAGCGTCGGGCTCGTGGTGGGAAAGACCAACGGCATTGTTGACAGGGACGGAGAAGGCGATACCCTGACCCTCGGATTCAAGGCCTGCATTTTTGTAAATGGCGTGAAGCACCTTGTCCTTGATGCGGGCGGGAACGATAAGCATGACCATATCCTTTTCCGGCTGAACGGATATCTTGAATAGCTTTTCGGCCTCCTTATTTGCGGTGCCTCTGCCGTGGATAACGGTGCCGCCGCTTGCACCTGCGGCTCTTGCCGCATCCATTACCGTATCGGTACAGCCTGCGTTTACTATGCACATTATCATTTCGTAATTTTCGTTCTGCATTATCTTGCCTCCTTGACAGTCATGCGGTTGTTGCTTAAAAATCCAAAAACGGAAACTCCGATAAGCGAGGACATCGGAACGGTGTAGGCGATGCCCTTTGCGTTTTTGACGGAGTGGAAGGTCTTTTCTATCTTTGCGAGAGCCTTTGCCGCATTATCCGAGCGGATAACGCTGAATATAACCGCCTTTTCGGAGCTTGCAAGACCCAATAGATTGAGCATTTTTGCATCTGCAGTTCCTTCGCCGAGGGCAATGAATTGCATATTAACGTCAAAGGACTGAATAAGATCAACAAAAAACTCGGCTTTGGTCCTGTTCACTATGGTAATGAGTATCTCAAGCTTGTTTTCGGTTATTTTGTGTACCGTACGCTGTGCGCGTTTTCTTTGTCCGCGGAACGCGGCAGGGCCTTTTTTTATGGTTTCGGGCATGGCGTCCTCCTTATGAAAAATAGATGATCTGCTCGTCTTCTGCGTCAAGGATGCGCTTCATTGCTATGCGTTCGCGTACCTTGCGCGCCATAATGGCGCGGAAGCCGAGGGCCTGAATGGTGATAAGGGGAGTCATCGCTACCATGGCTACAACGCCGAAGGCAAGCTGGAGCACGGCGGCTTCTCCCTGAAGCACGCTGCACACTCCAATGGCCAGAGGAAGCACAAAGCTGGATGTAAGAGGTCCGCTTGCAACTCCGCCGGAGTCGAAGGCGATGGCGGTATAGATGCCGGGCACAAAGAGCGAGAGCCCAAGCGCGATCAGATATCCGGGCACAAGATAATAGAGTATGGAAAAATCAAAGATTATTCGGATAACGGAAAGACCGATGGAAACGCCCACACCAAGGGACAGCGCGATAAGCATGGAGCGCTTGGAT
>JAFOAB010000291.1 GCA_017382555.1 Clostridia bacterium | reverse complement strand
TCCGTCGCCAATCATAACGTTCTTGTCCGTTATAACGCAATTAAGCTCGACGTCCTTGCCTACGTACGTATCCTGCATAAGAATGGAGTTGCGTACCACAGAGCCCTTGCTTACGTGCACACCGCGGAAAATAATGGAGTTTTCCACAGTTCCTTCGATCACACAGCCGTCGGCAAGAAGGGAATTCTTTACCTTAGCACCCTCAACGTACTTGGTGGGGGGAGAGTTACGTACCTTTGTAAGCACGGGGCGCTTTTCGTTGTTTATAAGGTCATCGCGCACGTCCTTCTCAAGGAGCTGCATATTACACTTGAAGTACTCGGCGGGGGAGGTGATGGATGCGTGGTATCCCGTATGCTCGTATACGTAGAAGTTGGAGCTTTCCACGTTATTCATCATAGAATCGCGGTAGAAGTTCTTATATCCGTGTGCGATGGCGTCAAGCACAAGATTCTGGAGGTAAAGGCGGCTCATAATAAGGATGTTCATGCAAACAAGCTTTGTGCCGCTCATGTTGGAGGTCTGCTCCGCGATATCGGTAATTCTGCCGCTTTCATCGGTTTCGATAACGGTCTGCTTGCCGACCATCGAGCGGTCAAGTGCTTCCGTCTTTGCGATTACGGTGATGTCTGCGTCCTTTTCCTTGTGGAACTTAAGAACCTCCTTGAGGTTGATGTTGCATATCGTGTCGCAGTCGGAGAGCACGGCGTACTCCTCCTTAGCGCGCGAAATGAAGTTCAGAATGCCTGCAAGTGCCTCAAGGCGGGTGGAATAAAGACCTGCGGACATTGTGTTATCGTATGCGGTAATGTAAGGGGGAAGAATCTTAATACCGCCGCTTCTCGTCGCAAGGTCCCAGTCCTTACCTGTACCGATATGATCCATAAGGGACTGGTAGTTATAATGCGTAATAACGCCGATGTTTTTGATATTGGAGTTTACGAAGTTCGAGAGGGGAAAGTCGATAAGGCGATAGCGGCAGCCGAAGGGAACGGATGCCATCGTTCTTCTTCTGGTAATTTCGGGAATGCTCTGATCGTGAATATTGGAAAAAATAATTCCTACTGCGTTCATATTAGTTTGCTCCCTTCGCGGTTTTAATAACGTTGCCGGGTATTACCTCGTTTGCGGGTATCTCCTGATGCGCACCGACAAGGGTAATTCCGGGCGATGTCTCTTTCTTTTCGCCGACTACGGTGTTCTCTCCAATCGTTACGTCACCCGCTATTATGGAGTAATATACCTTCGCGCCCGCCTTAACGGTACAGCCTGCGTGGATTACCGCATCAATAACCTCGGCACCATCCTCAACGGTAACGCCGGGGGAGAGCACGCTGTTCTTTACGGTGCCGTAGATCTGGCAGCCCTCGGTAATGATGGAGTTGTCGACTATCGCATTCTCTGCCATATAGTGGGGAGCGCGGATGGAGGAACGGGAGAACACGCGCTTGTGTCTATCGTTTATACGGAAAGGAGTTTTGGACGTTTCAAGCAGGTCCATATTTGCTTCCCAAAGACTGGAGATGGTTCCGACGTCCTTCCAGTAGCCGACAAAGGGGTAAGCAAACATTTTCTCGCCTGCGTTCAGCATTGTGGGGATGATGTTCTTGCCGAAGTCGTTATCGCTTGCGGGATCTGCCGCATCTGCATTGAGGTAAGAGAACAGCTTGTCCTTCTTGAAGATATAGATACCCATCGAGGCATCGGTGCTGTCGCTCTGCTTGGGCTTTTCCTCGAACTTCGTGATTCTGCCGTTCTCGTCAGCGGAAAGAATACCGAAGCGGGAAACGTCCTCCTTCGGAACGCTTATAACAGCGATGGTGCAATCCGCATCCTGCTGCTTGTGATATGCAAGCATTGCGTTGTAGTCCATCGTGTAGATATGGTCACCGGAGAGTATAAGGACGTACTCGGGGTCATATCTGTCGATAAATCTCATATTTTGGTAAATAGCGTTTGCGGTACCCTTGTACCAATCGGCGCGGTCTGCAGCCTGATAAGGGGGAAGAATCTTAACACCGCCAAAAGTTCTGTCAAGATCCCAGGGCTGTCCGTTTCCAACGTATTCGTTAAGTACGAGGGGCTGATACTGTGTAAGCACACCCACAGTGTCGATTCCGGAGTTTACACAGTTGGAGAGGGTGAAGTCAATAATTCTGTACTTGCCTCCAAACTGAACAGCCGGCTTTGCGACTGTTGTGGTAAGGGCATACAGTCTACTGCCCTGTCCGCCCGCAAGGAGCATTGCTACGCATTCCTTTTTTGCTTTCATTACCGTAAAGTCCTTTCCTATATGTTGATAACGCAAATCGAACAATGTCGTTTTGTGCAATCTGCGTAAAATACCGTTAACATTATATTATATATTTATCGACTATTCAATAGAAAATGTTAATTTGCATAACAAAATGTGTAATATGAATGGTTTTTTATAAAATTATGTTCCATTTTCACAGTAAATATGATAGAATGGTCAAAAAGGAAGTGAAAATATGAACGTTTACGATTTTGATAAAACGATTTTTGACGGCGACAGCACCGCAAAATTTCTTATGTACTGCGCCAAAAAGCATAAAAAAGTCAGAAGAATGCTGCCCCGCATAGCCGTTCGCGGTATCGGCTTCGGTCTCGGCTTTATAAAAAAACAGGATTTCAAGGAGGATATGTTCTCCTTTCTTTCCGTTATTGATACAGCGCACGAGCTGGAGCTTTTCTGGGATGCGAATATGAAGGGCATCAAGCAGTGGTACAAGGATAATCAAAGGGCGGATGATATCGTTATCACCGCATCCCCCGAGTTTCTTGTAAAATGCGCAACCGATAGGCTCGGCATCAAGTATATTATGGGCTCTCCCGTTGATATGAATACGGGCAAATACAGCGGCAAAAATTGCCACGGCGAGGAAAAGGTTGTCAGATTCCGCGAGGCGTTCCCAAATGCCGAAATCGACGACTTTTTCAGCGATTCTTACAGCGATACCCCTCTTGCAAAAATTGCCAAAAAGGCATACCTCGTCAAGGGCGATAAGCTGCTTGAGTGGGATGAAAGTAAACTGAAATGATTTAAGTATGCCCGAACGTAGAAAAATGTCACAATTAACGGAGTGATTACTCTCGCTGTGAACGCCACATCCATCGCGTCGCGCTTACCAATACCGCGCAATCCGTCGGGAAAGGGTATAGGAAACGATGGACAGTCGAGGACGCCTGTACCTACGGAGGTTACGACGTCGCGTAGGGGCGATTCACGAATCGCCCGTTAGTGGATTTAATTTGCGTTGGAAGAAAAAAAGACCGATTGGAAATTTCCAATCGGTCTTTGTGTTTACTGTTTCTTTTCCGTAAGCTTTGCGAGGGTCTTCATAGCTTCGGGGATGTCGATATGCTGCGGGCACACGGAGGTGCATGCGCCGCAGGCGATGCAGGCAACGGGGCGTGCGGCAAGCTTATCCACGGATGCGCGGAGTGCGCCCTTGTCCTCGGTGGTCATATAGGTGTTATAAAGCTTCAGCGTTTCGGGGATCGCAAT
>JAFOAB010000290.1 GCA_017382555.1 Clostridia bacterium | reverse complement strand
TGCTCCACCACTATAACGGTGTTGCCGAGGTCGCGGAGCTTTTGCATCGTAGCTATCAGCTTGCCGTTGTCGCGCTGATGCAGACCGATGCTCGGCTCATCAAGCACGTACATAACGCCCGTAAGGGCAGAGCCCATCTGCGTTGCAAGGCGTATGCGCTGTGCCTCACCGCCAGAAAGCGAGCCCGCCTTGCGCGAAAGCGTGAGGTAGGAAAGACCCACGTTCTGCAAAAAGCCGAGGCGGGAGCGTATCTCCTTCAGTATCTCGCGTGCTATAACCGCCTTCTCCCCCTCGGGGCTAAGCTCCTCAAAGAACTTAACGAGATTTTCCACCGTATTTGCGCAAAGCGCACTGATGGAAAGACCGCCCACCGTAACCGCAAGCGCGGAGGGGTTCAGGCGCATTCCGTGGCATTCGGGGCACTCGCTTTCCTCAAGAAACTGCGAATAGTTATCGCCGGGGAAGGTTGCCATACGGCGGGATATCGTGTTTACAAGTCCCTCGAACTTTGCAATCGTACGTGTCGAGCGCTTGCCGAAGGTACGCACAACGTCATATTCCTCATCCCCCGTTCCGTACATAAGCGCGTTCCACGCCTCCGCGGAAAACTCGGAAACGGGCATATCCATCGTAAAGCCGTGGCTCTTGCCCACAGCCGCAATAAGCGGTCCGCTCCAGCTATCCTCGCCCGTGCTTTTAAAGCCGTTTGCGACGATCGCCCCCTCGGAAAGCGAAAGGCTTTTATCGGGGATAAGCTTATCGGGCGAAACGTGAGAAAGTTCACCGAGGCCCGAGCATCTTGCACACGCGCCCACGGGATTGTTGAAGGAAAACATTCTCGGCTCCAGCTCACCGAAGCTTATATTATGCTACTCGCAGGCGTAGTTCTGGGAAAACTCCAGTATCTCTCCATCGCCCTCGCGCGGAACCATCTCTATCTTCAGATTGCCGCCCGCATAGCGCAGTGCCGTTTCCACGGAATCGGAAAGGCGGGCACGAAGCCCTTCCTTCATAACAAGGCGGTCAACAACTATGTCTATATAATGCTTTTTATTCTTTTCGAGCTTAATTTCCTCCGTAAGCTCGTACATATTGCCGTCTATCTTTACACGCGCATAGCCGTTTTTCTTTGCATCGGCAAGCACCTTTTCGTGCCTTCCCTTCTCTCCGCGTACAACGGGGGAAAGCACCATAAAGCGCGTGCCCTCCTCAAGCGACATTATCCTGTCTATTATCGCATCCGTCGTCTGCATGGATATCTCCTTGCCGCAGACGGGACAATGCGGAACACCGATACGCGCGTATAAAAGGCGCAGGTAATCGTATATCTCCGTAACCGTTCCTACGGTGGAGCGGGGGTTTTTGGAGGTTGTCTTCTGGTCTATGGAAACAGCGGGGGAAAGCCCGTCTATGGAATCCACGTCGGGCTTATCGAGCTGACCGAGAAACATACGCGCATAAGCGGAAAGCGATTCCACAAAGCGGCGATGCCCCTCGGCATATAAGGTATCAAACGCAAGGGACGATTTGCCCGAGCCCGACAGCCCCGTAAATACGGTAAGCGTGTCGCGCGGCACGGTAACGTCTATGTTTTTAAGGTTGTTTTCCCTTGCGCCCTTTATAACTATCTTTCGTTCTTTCATACTACTTCTCTTCGCGTAAAGTTTTTATGCGATCTCTGAGATATGCGGCGCGCTCAAACTCAAGCTGTGATGCACAGCGGCGCATCTCCGCCGTAAGCTCGCGGATAAGATTCTCCCTCTCCGATGCGGAAAGCTTCTTCTTTGCCGCCGCCTTTTTCTCCTCCTTCTTCGGTGCAGTCGTGTCGATAAGCTCCCTTACCGCCTTTCTGACCGTTTGCGGAGTTATGCCGTTTTCGTCATTATATTTCTGCTGAATTGCGCGGCGTCTCTCCGTTTCGCTGACCGCCGCCTTGATGCTTTTCGTTATTACGTCCGCATAAAGGATAACTCTGCCGTCCGCGTTTCTTGCCGCGCGTCCGATGGTCTGTATAAGGGACGTCTCACTGCGCAGCAGTCCCTCCTTATCCGCATCAAGCACGCCGACAAGCGCGACCTCCGGGATATCAAGTCCCTCGCGCAGAAGGTTTATGCCAACAAGCACGTCAAAGGTGCCGAGGCGCAGATCGCGGATTATCTCCATTCTTTCCATCGTGTCTATGCTGTGGTGGATGTATTTCACCTTTATTCCGTTC
>JAFOAB010000289.1 GCA_017382555.1 Clostridia bacterium | reverse complement strand
GCAGATGGGCTCTGCCCTTACGGGCGTTATGTACGTGCTTGATGAGCCGAGCATCGGTCTGCATCAGCGCGACAACGGCAAGCTGATAGCTACGATGCAAAAGCTCCGCGACCTCGGCAACACCGTTATAGTGGTGGAGCATGATGAGGAAACGATGCTTGCGGCGG
The DNA here is from genome assembly GCA_017382555.1 of Clostridia bacterium. GTDB lineage: Bacteria > Bacillota > Clostridia > Oscillospirales > CAG-272 > RUG12395. The sequence continues at coordinate 1,712 of JAFOAB010000289.1, read as the reverse complement.
ACTATATCGTTGATATCGGTCCGGGTGCGGGTGTTCACGGCGGCCGTCTTGTTGCAAGCGGAACACCGGAGGAGGTTATGAAGTGCACCGATTCCGTCACCGCAAACTACCTTTCGGGCAGGGAATACATTCCGCTTCCCGAAAAAAGGCGCGGCGGCAACGGTAAATTCCTTACCGTGCGCGGTGCAAGGCAGAACAACCTGAAAAATATCGACGTCACCGTACCGCTCGGCACACTTACCTGCGTTACGGGAGTTTCGGGCTCGGGTAAATCCTCGCTTGTCAATATGATAATCTACCGCGCGCTTGCGGCTAAATTGAACCGCGCAGTTACTCAGCCGGGTAAGTTTGATTCCGTTGAGGGTGTGGAGCATCTTGATAAGGTAATATGCATCGACCAAAGCCCCATCGGCAGAACACCGCGCTCCAATCCCGCAACGTATACGGGCGTGTTTAACGATATTCGTGCGCTTTTTGCGCAAACGAAGGATGCAAAGCAGCGCGGCTACACGCAGGGACGCTTTTCCTTCAACGTCTCCGGCGGCAGATGCGAGGCGTGTCAGGGTGACGGTGTAAAATGCATAGAGATGCACTTTTTGCCCGACGTGTACGTAAAGTGCGATGCTTGCGGCGGAAAGCGCTATAACCGCGATACGCTTGAGGTTAAGTTCAAGGGTAAGAACATCAGCGACGTGCTGGAAATGACCATAGAGGAGGGGCTTGCCTTCTTTGCGGACATCCCCGCAATAGCGCGTAAGCTGTCCACGCTTTGCGACGTTGGACTCGGATACGTTAAGATCGGTCAGAGTGCAACGACCTTCTCGGGCGGTGAGGCACAGCGCGTTAAGCTTGCATACGAGCTTGCAAAGCGCAGCACGGGCAAGACCATCTACGTGCTTGACGAGCCGACAACGGGACTTGCGGCGGCAGACGTAAAGCATCTTCTTGAGGTGCTTGAAAGACTTGTAAACGCCGGCAACACCGTGCTTGTTATCGAGCATAATCTCGACGTTATAAAATGTGCCGATTACGTCATCGACCTCGGTCCGGAGGGCGGAGACGGAGGCGGAACGATAGTTTGCACGGGCACACCCGAGCAGGTCGCACAGTGCGAGGCATCCTACACGGGTAAATACCTCGGTGAGACGCTTGAGAAAACAAGAAGGTGGATGGAGAAATAAATTCCCGTCGGGAATTTATTTCCGCGACCGAGCGCAGCGAGGTCATATCGCTGCCGAACGTAGTGAGGTAATATCGCATTTTGCGGAACGCAAAATATATCGCGTTCGCTTGCGAACATATCGCCGCTTCGTTTTTTATGATGAATAGCAAATAAAACAAGAGCGTTGCCGAGGCAACGCTCTTGTTTTGTGTAAGGGACGGCGTTTTCAGACACCGCTTCGCGGTGTGCTCCCGTTGGTCGCGCTCACCCCTAAAGGGGTTCGATACCTCGATGACCCGCAAATTATGATGAAATACGATGTAGAGTGGCGGGCGTATATGGAATCTGCTCCTACGATGGGGAAGCGATACAAATTGTAGGGGACGGCGCCTCGACGTCCCGCAAATTGTGATGAAACACGATGAAAAAACGGAGGGCGATTCGTGAATCGCTTTTGCGAAGGGCGATATACCGTGCAAGCACGGCGCGATATAACCGCAAGCGCGGTTGCGATATGCACGCAATGCGTGCGCGATATGTTGCAAATTCG
>JAFOAB010000288.1 GCA_017382555.1 Clostridia bacterium | reverse complement strand
TGCGGACAGTGCCGATTGCAGTATAACCGAGCGTCAGCACGCAAGCTTTATGAGAGTAATCGAGCTGCTGGGTGACGCGGCAAGGGGGCTGTGCCTCCACTGCTGTAACAGTGCGGCGGCGCTTAAATATCCGCAGTTCAGACACTCCATGGTGCGTGCCGGAATAATCCTCTACGGCCTTGCACCCGATAGGGATTACGAGCTGCCGATCAAGCTTGAGCCGGTGATGACCTTTATGACCACGGTTATGCACGTGCACACGCTCAAAAAGGGCGAAAGCGTAAGCTACGGAGGTCGCTTTACGGCGGATAGGGATATGAGGATAGCCACACTCGGTGTCGGCTATGCGGACGGATTTTTGCGTGCCTTCTCGCAGGGCGGAGAGGTGCTGATAAACGGAACCCCCGCACCCGTTGTCGGCCGCGTTTGTATGGACCAGTGTATGGTAGACATCGGTGATTGCGACGTTAAAATAGGCGACAGAGCCGTGATATTTGACAGCAAGGGCGAAAATATTGAAAGGCTTGCCGCGTTTGCGGACACGATATGCTACGAGCTTATCTGCCTTGTGGGTAAGAGAGTGCAGAGAATATCGGACGATGAATGATGCGGCGCGTACCGCCTGTCATCCTTGAGCGAGGAGCCGCAAGGGATTCTTCGCTTCGCTCGAGAATGATGCTTGCGGACTCCGAGCGAAGGATCTCGGCGGTACTGCTTATCGAAACTGTGAATGACCCCCTGTGAGGGAGGAAAGTGAATGCAAAACAACACAAATGAACGCAGTGCGTTCCCGAAGCGGCGTATTGCCGCGGTAATACTTATACTTGCGGTCTGTATGGCGGCGGCATTCGCCATAGGCAGAGGCATAAGCACCGAGGTTGTCGATGACGAGATAACGCTTGCGGAAAGCACGCTTGCCGCGCTTGATACCGATAAAAGCCCCGATGAGGCTGTAACGATACAGCCCGGAGGAGTAGCCGATTACGGTGGGCAGACCTTCAAGATACTTGTTGCGAAAACCGAGCGTGTCACCGGCTTCGGTGGCGGCGATGCGCCGACGTTTCTTTCAAACACAAGCAGCGAGGCGGCAGAGAGACTTGCCTTTGATCTCAACCTCGCCATAAAGACCGTAACGCTTGAGCACCCCATATCCTACGTTATGGCGGCAAAGGCTGCAAACGAGGGTGATACGGCGGATCTTCTGGTGCTTGACCTGTATGCGGATACCGCATCCGCGCTTAACCATGATACGACAGATCTGCTGGCCGGCGGATTGCTTGCGGATCTGAAGAATGTCCCGGGGGTAGACCTCGGCTCGGCGGGATACTACAAGGATATTAACGATGCGCTTTCCGTTTGCTCGCGCGTTTACCTTGCCGCCTCCGATGCTACGGTAGGCTTCAGGGATTCGCTTCAGGGCGTTATATTTGACAAGCGGCTTGTTGATGCGGGTGCGCTCGGCGCGCTTGCGGAAAGCGGAAAATGGACGCTTGATGCCCTTGCGGAGCGTGTAAAGGCGCTCGGCGACAACGGGCTTGATACGAATTGCGACGATGCCGTGGTATGGATGCTCGGTATGGGCGCAAGGGATGCCGTTCCCACCGCGGAGGGCTTCCGTGTTTCGGTAACGGACGGAAATGCAATCGAAAACTTCTCGCGCCTGAAGAAGCTTCTCTACGGTGGCGTCCGCTCGAACGGAACGGTGGGGAGCGATGGCGCTGCCTTCCGCCTCGGCACCGTTGGCGAGTTCGGTACGCTTGATAAATCCGTATACGGAATTCTCCCGCTTCCAAAGGCAGGCGAGAGCGAGCAGTACGTATCCGTTGCTGACCCCGCAAGTGCAACGGTTTTGGCGATAACCTCGTTTTGTAACGACCCCGCAAGAAGCGGTAAGGTGATGAACCTGCTTGTAAACCGCTCGCACGAGGAGCTTGCGGCAAATTATGCCGCCGACGTGTGCGGGGCTGATGAGGTCAGCCGCAAGAGCATTGAGCTGATGCAGCAAAACAGGGCGATATACGTTATTGCCGTGCTCGGATATCCCGACACGCTTGAGGATGCGTGCGAGACCCTTATCCTCGGTAAAAATGATGATCCTGCCGCGTTTTTAAAGCAGAGAAGCTACTTCCTGCAGAACGCGCTTGACATAATAGTTTCCGACGTGCTGGAAAGCATGGAGGAAGCACAAAAGTAAAGATATTGAAAGATGGGCACAGCCCGGAAAGGAACATACAATGGCAAATTTACTTTCGGAAAATGACAAGAGAACGTGCAGATGCGCGGAGCTCAGCGAAAAGGATATCGGTAAAAGCGTTACCGTAATGGGTTGGACACAGCGCCAGCGCGACCTCGGTCAGCTTATTTTCATCGACCTGCGCGACAGAAGCGGTATCATCCAGCTTTCCTTCGACAAGGAGACATCTGCTGACAGCTTCGATATCGCATACGGCGTAAGAAGCGAGACCGTGCTTATGGCAAAGGGTGTTGTACGCAGTCGCGGAGAGAACGCGATAAACCGCAAGATCCCCACCGGTGCGATCGAGATCGCGGTAAGCGAGCTTACCGTGCTTTCCCGCTCCGAGACTCCCCCCTTCGAGATCGTTGAGAACAGCCAGGTGCGCCCCGAGCTTCGTATGCGCTACCGCTATCTTGACCTTCGCCGTCCCGACCTCGCGAGAAACATTATCGCAAGAAGCGAGATCGCACGTATTACCCGTGAGTACTATATGGGCGAGGGCTTCCTTGAAATAGAGACCCCCAACCTTATCGGACCTACCCCCGAGGGCGCACGTGACTACCTCGTTCCCAGCCGCGTTCACCCCGGTAAGTTCTATGCGCTTCCCCAGTCCCCCCAGCTTTACAAGCAGCTTCTTATGGTATCCGGCTTTGACCGTTACTTCCAGCTTGCACGCTGCTTCCGCGACGAGGATCTGCGCGTTGACCGCCAGCCCGAGTTTACCCAGATAGATACCGAGTACTCCTTCGTTACTCAGGAGGACGTTATTGCCACCACCGAGGGCTACCTCAAGAAGGTTTGGAAGGAGTTCAGAGGCGAGGATATCCAGCTTCCTCTCCCCCGTCTTACCTACGCAGAGGCAATGGAGCGCTACGGCTCCGATAAGCCCGACGTCCGCTTCGGCTTTGAGCTTACCAATATCTCCGACATTGCGGCAAAAACCTCCTTCAAGGTATTTACCGGATGCATCGAGAATGGCGGAAGCGTACGCGCCATCAACGTAAAGGGCGGCGGCTCTATGCCCCGTAAGGAGATCGACGGACTCGGCGAGTTCGCAAAGACCTATAAGGCAAAGGGCCTTGCTTGGTACAAGATGAACAAGGGTGAGACCTCCTCCTCCTACGCAAAGTTCCTTACCGATGAGGAGAACAAGGCGATCCTTGAGAGAATGAATTTTGAGGACGGCGACCTTATCTGCATCGTTGCCGATAAGGATGATACCGTATTTGCAACCCTCGGCGCTCTCCGTTGCGAGTGTGCAAAGCGCCTCGGTCTGCTTGATCCCATGGAGACCAAGCTCCTCTGGGTTACCGACTTCCCGCTCTTCGAGTACTCCGAGGAGGACGGAAGATACTACGCAAAGCATCACCCCTTCACCATGCCCAATCCCGAGGATCTCGACAAGCTTGATACCGACAGAGGAAACGTACGCGCTATTGCATACGATATCGTTATGAACGGTACCGAGATCGGCGGTGGCTCCATCAGAATCCACGATCCCGAAATTCAGCAGAGAATGTTTGCGGCACTCGGCTTTACCCCCGAGGAGGCACAGGCAAAGTTCGGCTTCCTGCTTGACGCGTTCAAGTACGGTGTACCCCCTCACGGCGGTCTTGCATTCGGCTTTGACAGACTTGTGACCCTCCTTCTCGGCCTTGAGGATATCCGCGACGTTATCGCATTCCCGAAGGCACAGAACGCATCCGAGCTTATGACCAAGTGCCCCGCAGAGGCTGATGCAAAGGCTCTTGAGGAGCTTTCCATAGCAATTACCCGTACCGAGGAAGAGTAAGCCGCGGTATGCAGAATACTACCAAAGCGGAGCGCTTCGGCGTTCTCTTGATAGACAAGCCGGAGAATATGACGAGCCACAACGCGGTAAACCGTGTGAGACGCCTGTTTAACACGCGTGAGGTCGGTCATACCGGCACGCTGGATCCGAATGCCACGGGACTTTTGATACTTCTTGTAGGCAGGGCGGTAAAGGCATCCGAGTATTTTTGCGACGGCGATAAAAGCTACCGCGCAAAAATGAAGCTCGGCTGTGTCAGCGATACGGAGGATATATGGGGCGAGGTGCAGATCACCGATGCCCCTATACCCGATGAGGGGACGGTGGTAAATGCCGCCGCGCGCTTCACGGGTGATATTATGCAGGTGCCCCCGATGTACAGCGCACTTAAGCGTGATGGGCAAAAGCTTGTCGACCTTGCAAGAAGCGGTAAGACCGTGGAGAGGGAGGCAAGACCGGTTTGCGTGCATTCGCTTGATATTAAGGCGTGCGGAGAGGGCGAATATGAGCTTGACGTAACGTGCTCGAAGGGTACGTACATCCGCACCCTTTGCGCGGATATCGGCGCGTATCTCGGCTGCGGTGCGGTTATGAGCTCGCTCAGGCGTACGGCTGCTTGCGGCTTTTCGCTTAACGAGGCGCATACCTTTGAGGAGCTTGAGCAGATGACGGAGGAGGAGCGCTATGCGCTGCTTCTGCCCACCGAATCCGCGTTTGCGGAGCTTCCCGCAGTGCGTCTTCCGGATTTTTTTGCAACGCTTGCACACCGAGGCAACGAGGTGTATCAGCATAAGATAGGCATCGAGTATGCCGAGGGCACTCGTGTGCGTCTTTTCGATAAAAAGGGCTTTTTCGCCTTTGCGGAGGTGCGCCGCTTCAAGGACGGCACCGCGCTGAAGCCGATAAAGCAGATAAGACTGGACGAAATTTGAGGTAGATATGTTTAAACCGATACGGGCGGAAAACGGAGTTATATACTACGCAAGCGATATGCTTGGCGGTGCTGTGCACGGCTTTTCCACCCGTATCGGCGGTGTCTCCTCGCTTCCCCATACAAAAAGCCTCAACCTCGCCTTCGGGCGCGGAGATGAGGACGGAGAGGTGCTTCATAACGTACGGCGCCTTGCCGATGCGCTCGGCTTTGATGCCGATGCGCTTGTCTCCGTACCGCAGATACATTCCGACATTATAATCGAAGTCGGTGCGGATATGCGAGGTGCGGGAGTGTTTAAGCAAACGGAGCTTGCGGGGGACGGCTATATCATCACAGAGCCTTGCACGTTTGCGGCAATAAAGACCGCCGACTGTGTCCCCGTGCTTATGTTTGACCCGCAAAGAAAAATATGCGCCGCCGTTCATGCGGGCTGGCGCGGAACCTTTTCTCTTATCGCACGAGGTGCCGTTGAAAAAATGGTGAGCCTCGGCTGCAAGACCTGCGATATTCGCGCGGCTATCGGTCCCGCAATCGGCGGAAAATGCTACGAGGTTGGCGAGGACGTGTACGTTGCGGCAAGGGCGGCATCCCCCATTCTTGCGGATGCGGTATTTACGGCGCGTGAGGAAAAGGGCAAATATCTGTGCAATCTCAAAATGGCGAATCGCATAATTTTGGAGACTGCGGGAGTTCCCGCAAAAAATATTGACGTGTGCGAGCTTTGCACACATTGTGAAACGGAGCTGTTCTATTCGCACCGAGCGTCCGGCGGAGTGCGGGGAACGATGATGTCCGTTATCGGTATGGTCTAATGAAGGAAAACACCTGCTGCTTTACGGGGCACAGATTCATTGCCGCAAGGGACGTGGACCCGCTTCGTGAGCTTCTGAAAAAAGAGATAGCACATCAAGCAGAAAACGGAAGAACGGTTTTCTGCGCCGGCGGTGCAATGGGCTTTGATACCGTTGCCGCGGAGTGTGTGCTTGAGGCGAAAAAGGAAAACCCCGATATCAAGCTTCTGCTTTTCCTCCCGCATAAGGGACAGGCTTCAAGCTGGAGAGAAGCGGACAAGCGAAGATATTCGGAGATACTCGGCAGTGCCGACGGGGTAAGCTATGCCTGCGAGGAGTACGTGCAGGGCTGTATGCTTACAAGGAACCGTCAGCTTTGCGATGCTTCATCGGTATGCATCGCCTTTCTGGAGCATGGCTCCGGAGGCACCTTTTACACTGTAAAATACGCCCGAGACCACGGGCTTCAAATAGTTAATCTTGCAAAGAGACTCAGAGGGCTTGAAAATGAGAACTAAAAAGATGGTAATGCTTTGTTTAACTCTTTCCGTTATTACCGGAATTATCGGCGCGATACTGCGTACCGTCACCCTGCTTGCGTTTTACAGCACGGATAGCGGACATTTCACAAGGGGAGATGCGGGAATGCTTCCGGGTCTTGCTTGGGGTGTTTGTGTGCTCGGTCTGCTTGTTAGTGCGTTGATGTGCCTTGCAAGCAAGGATGCGCTTGCGGCGTATAAGGAGAAAAACGGCAAGCTGTACACGATCGGTGCAACCGTTGCCGTATGTGCAATACTTACCGTTATATTCGAATCTCTTTCCGCTTATATGGACGGGGATCCCTCCGCGCGCACCGTTAATATCGTTATTGTAATATGCGCGGCGCTTTCCGCTGTTGCGGTATTTGCCAACGCGTTTATGCCCGTAAAGGGTATCGATTATATGCGCGCAAGTCTTTCCGTTATTCCCGCAATTTTCGTGGTTATGCCGGGATTTAGGCTTTATTTCGATTCCACGCTTGTATTGAACTCCCCCAACAAGAACGTCTACATTCTTGCGGCTTGTCTTATTGCGGCGATGATAATATACGAATGCCGCTTTCATACGGAGATGAGCAATACCGCAATGTACGTTGTTGCGTGCTGCGGTGCTGTTAGCTTCGGTATCTTCTGCGGTGTTCCGAATCTTGTTTACAGCGCCCTTAACGGCGGTCGCTCCGTTATAAACAGCATGGCATCCGATCTGCTTATCACCTGCTATGCGGTATTTGCGGGCACACAGCTGCTCTCCCTCCATCGCAACCGCAGACATTAATGATTTTCGAACGGAAGAGTTGATATGAAAAAGCTTCTCGTTATTGATGCAAACAGTATACTTAACCGCGCGTTTTACGGAATAGCTCCGCTTACGTCCCCCTCGGGTATCCCCACGAACGCCGTATACGGAATGATAAACACCGTAACAGCGCAGATGGAGGCTTTATCCCCCGATATTTGTGCCGCGGCATTTGACGTAAAGGCGCCCACCTTCCGCCACAATATGTACAGCGAATATAAGGCGGGCAGAAGACCCACACCGCCCGAGCTGCTTGCACAGTTCCCGGTGGCGAAGGACTGCCTTACCGCAATGGGCGTTTTCGTTGCGGAAAAGGCGGGCTTTGAGGCAGACGACATCCTCGGCACCTTTGCCGCGGAGGCAGAGGCGGAGGATATGGAGGTATATCTCCTTACCGGAGACCGCGACAGCCTCCAGCTTATCACGGATAAGACCACGGTGCTTCTGGCAACAAATAAAGAAACGCTGAATATGACCCCCGAGGCATTCAAGGAAAAGTACGGAGTGCCCGCAGAAAATTACGTTTACTGCAAGGCGCTTATGGGCGACAGCTCGGATAACATTCCCGGTGTGCCCGGCATCGGCGAAAAAACGGCATTCAAGCTTATCGGTGAATACGGAACGCTGGATGCGATGTATGAGGCGCTTCCCGATGCCGCTATCCCCGCAGGACAGAGGGCAAAGCTTGAGGCGGGCAAGGAGCTTGCATATATTTCCCTTGAGCTTGCGACGATAAAAAGAGACGCTGAGCTTGGCTTCGGCATAAAGGAAGCCGCTGAAATTAAAAGAGACAACGCAAGGCTTGCCGCGCTCTTCTCCGAGCTTGGATTTGCCAAGCTTACGGAAAAGCTTTCGGTTAAGGCGGACAAGCTTGAATATACGTTGCCGAATGGCACAAGAGCGGTGGATGCCGCAGAGCTTTGTGCATTTACCGAGGGTAAAACTGCTGTGTTTACCGTTGATGCGGACGGTATGCTCGTTCTTTGTGACGGCGCATATATGCATCTTACGCTTGAGGAAGCGAAAAAAGCCGACGGATTTTTTGACGGCGGCGTAAGGCTTGTATGCCACGATCTGAAGGCGGCTTGCCACGCCGTAGGACGCAGAATACGCGGATGCGTGTTTGATACGATGCTTGCGGATTATATTCTGGAATCCGGCACGTCCGATCACAGCCTTGATGCGGTTGCCGCAAAGCATCCGCTGGGTACCGGCTGTGTGATAGATTATATAAACGCGCTGTGGCACGATGAGGAAAAGAGACTTGAGGAAAACGGCGGCTTGAAGCTTCTCACGGAGATCGAGATCCCCGTTGCCGAGATACTTTACACTATGGAGGAGCGCGGCTTCCTCGTTGATATCGAGGGGCTTACGGAATTCGGCAAAAGGCTTGCCTCCATTGCATCGGAGCTTGAAAACCGTATCCACTTCCTTGCGGGCAGGGAATTCAATATAAATTCCCCGAAGCAGCTTGGTACGGTGCTGTTTGAGGAGATGGGACTCAAGGCTCCCAAAAAGACCAAAAGCGGTTATTCCACCGCATCCGACGTGCTTGATAAGCTCTCGGACCACGAGATAGTTTCCCTTGTGCTTGAATACAGGCACGTAACGAAGCTTAATTCCACCTTTGTGTGCGGTCTTATCAACGCCGCCGATGCGGAGGGCAGGGTGCATACCACCTTCCATCAGAGCGTGACCGCAACCGGCAGACTTTCCTCCACCGATCCCAATCTGCAGAACATTCCGATACGTACGGAGCTTGGCAGGCAGATGCGCAAGTTCTTTATACCGCAGGAGGGTTGTCTTCTTGCGGATGCGGACTACTCGCAGATCGAATTGCGTGTGCTTGCGCACGTAAGCGGAGATAAGGAAATGTGCCGCGCATTTAACGAGGGTGCGGATATACACACCTCCACGGCATCCGCCGTATTTAACGTGCCCGAGGAGATGGTGACAAGCGAGCTACGCAAGCGCGCAAAGGCCGTTAACTTCGGTATTGTCTACGGCATCGGAGAATTTTCCCTTGCTGAGGACCTGCACATATCAAGAAAGGAAGCAAAGGAATATATAGAAAGCTATCTTGCGCGTTACTCCGGTGTCAGTGAGTATCTTGATGCCGCAGTGGAAAGCGCAAGGGCGTGCGGCTACGTCAGCACGGTATTCGGCAGACGCAGAGTGATTCCCGAGCTTAAATCAAGCAACAAAAATCTGCAGGCGTTCGGTGAGAGGGTTGCGATGAACAGCCCCATCCAGGGAAGCGCCGCGGATATTATCAAAATAGCGATGATAAGGGTGTTCCGCCGTCTTGAACGCGAGCTTCCCGAGGCTCGACTGCTGCTTCAGGTGCATGACGAGCTGCTCCTTGAGGCGCCCAAGGATAAAATGGCGGATGCCGCCCGAATACTTGAAGAGGAAATGGCAAACGCGGTAAAGCTTTCCGTCCCTCTGCCCGCAGAGTGCGGCGTGGGCGAAAATTGGTTTGTGTGCCATTGAGGTGAATATGGGAAAAATATTAAAAACCGTGATGATCACGGGAATATTTCTGTTTTGCGGAATGTTCATACTCCGCATAATACTCTCGGACTACTGGCCCGCAGAGGCGAAGGAGATATACGCAAACAGCGTGCTTGATGCCGCCTATTCGGATGCGGGGCTTCCGCCCGAGGCATTTACGCAGGACCCCGTAACACCTTATGATAATAAGGACAGGGCGCACTTCTTTTTCAGATATTTTGTGCTTATCCCGGATGCAAAGCAGATACAGCTGACGCTTCGATATAACGACAGCACGCTTGAGGATATCAAAAACGATCTGAAGCTTGACGGGCTTCCGACTGGGGATGATGCAAGATTTTCCTACTATCTGCGCGATGAAAGCGGCAAGGTGTACGCACATTCGTTCGCAACTTATTCCCATTTTATGATATATAACTACCGCCGTGTAGTTTTTGATAACGTGGATACCTCGGTAACCGGTATGCTTTACCTTGACGTGTATTTTGGTGATGCAGATCCCGAGACCGACGTGCCCTACGGCAGTATGCTTGTATATGTACCGGAGAAATCCGTTGAAAAATATCAAATCCCGATAAAAGCGAAATGAGGTCAAGATGAATTACAATTTTTCAGATAAGATCAAAAGCCTTAAGCCCTCTGCAATCAGAGAGATGTTCAAATCCCTTGTGGATCCCGAGGTAATATCCTTTGCGGCGGGTAATCCCGCACCCGAGTCCTTCCCCGTTGAGGAGCTTGCGCGCCTTTCCGCGGATATTTACGCAAAGAGCGCGGTAAGCGCACTTCAGTACAGCATGACCGAGGGCTATGCACCTCTTCGTGCCGCAATTACCGAGCGTCAGCGCGACAGATTCGGTGTTGTTAAGGCAAATGACGATACTCTTATCGTCAGCGGCGGTAATCAGGGTATCGAGCTTGCCGCAAAAATATTCACAAACGAGGGCGACGTTGTTGTTTGCGAGGAGCCTACCTTTATCGGTGCGCTCAATGCATTCCGCTCCTGCGGCGCCAAGACCGTTGGCGTTAAGCTTCACGATGACGGAATCGATCCCGAGGAGCTTGATAGAACTCTCACCGCTACCCCCAACGCAAAGATGATCTACCTCATCCCCACCTTCCACAACCCCTGCGGCACCTCCACCTCTCTTGAGAAGAGAAAGGCGATACTCGAGGTTGCAAAGAAGCACGGCGTCGTTATATTTGAGGATAATCCCTACGGCGAATTGCGCTTTGAGGGCGAGGATATTCCCACCATCAAGTCCCTTGACGAGGACGGAATCGTTATCTACTGCTCCTCATTTTCCAAGATCCTTTCCGCAGGTATGCGCGTAGGCTTCGTTATCGCGGATAAGGAGATAATCTCCAAGATGACCGTAGCAAAGCAGAGCGAGGACGTACACACCAACATCTTCTTCCAGATGCTTTGCCATAAGTATATGACGGAGTGCGATCTTGATGCG
>JAFOAB010000287.1 GCA_017382555.1 Clostridia bacterium | reverse complement strand
ACCAATCTTTTGAATAAGTTTGTATTATATTATTTGGCTTTGTTGAGCTTTACAACCGTCTCCACATGGTCCGTATGCGGGAACATATCGAACGGCTGAATTTTATCTACCTTGTATCCAAGCTTTCGGAGTATTCCGAGATCGCGCGCAAGCGTTTCGGGATTGCAGGATACGTACACTATCTTATTAGGTGCGAGAGCGGCAATGCTTTTTAAGAATTTATAGCTGCAGCCGGCTCGCGGTGGGTCGGTTATGACTGTATCAAAATGCTCGCCTGCCGCGGCAAGCTCGTCCATGACCGCGCCCGCATCGGCGGCGTAGAACTCTGCGTTTTTGATGCCGTTTATCTCGACATTCTTTTTTGCATCGGCAATTGCGTCCTTATTCACCTCGACACCGAGGACGGATTTGCATTTATCGGCCATAATAAGACCGATGGTGCCTGTGCCGCAGTATGCGTCTATAAGCATCTCATTGCCCGTAAGCTCGGCAAAATCCTTTGCACAGGTGTAAAGCTTTTCGGTTTGAATAGGATTTACCTGATAAAACGAGCGCGCGGATATGCGGAATTTAAGCCCGCACAGCAGGTCTGTTATGTATCCATCTCCGTAAAGAACGGTTGCGTTATTGCCGAGGAAAAGTCCGGTATCCGTATTGTTGATGCAATGCACTACAGTTTTGATTTCGGGATGGCGGCGCAGCAGCTCGTTTACAAACGATCTTGAGGATGGAAAAACACCGGGGGCGGTAACAAGCACGCACATAACCTCGCCCGTTGCAAAGGCTCTGCGAACAAGCACGTGTCTAAGGTATCCCCTATCGTTGCGCAGATCATAGGGCTTTATCTTAAATCGCGGACAAAGCTCGCGCACTGTAAGAATGATTTTGTCGGCTGTTTCGTCATTTATAAGACAGCTGTCGACCTCAACAACTCTTCGGGTTGCAGATTGATATACACCGGAGGTGATCTTTCCGTTTTTGGCGCAGAAGGCGGCTTGTACCTTGTTTCGGTAATGATAAGGCTCATCCATACCGACAATTTCCTCAACGTGGCAGTATTTGCCAAGAAGGGCGATAAGCCTTGCTTGCTTGTGACTGAGCTGTTCCTCGTAGGTGAGGTTTAAAAGCTGACAGCCGTTGCATTTCTTTGCGTGTGGGCAGTTCATATATTCACCGTTATTTTACCTTTGATTTGAAGTTGCCGAACACCTCGTTTACCTTTTCGAAGCTTGCAAAGGTATCGGGATAGCTTTTTATAATCTTCATCATCTCGCCGATCTGGCGTTTGTTTATGATACAAACAAGCATATATTTATCCGTGTCGGTGTACATTCCGTGTACTTTAATGGAGGTAACACCGCGCTTAAGCTTTGTAAGCAGCTCCTCGGAAAGCTCGTTTGGGCGTGTTGTGATAATCTCAAATTTATAACCGTTTTTAATGCCGTTCAGACCGTTATCAACAATGATATTGGCAATAAAGAGGTTCAAAAGAGTGCACATTACGGGTGTTATCTTCATTCCGTACACGAAGAAAGCGATAAAAACAACGCTTGCATCCATAATAAATGAAACGTACGCAATATTCATTTCGGGATGCGTTTTCTTAAGAAGTGCGGAGATGCCGTATGTACCTCCGCTTGCACCGAAGCGCTTGAGCATCATTGAAAAGCCAAAGCCGGAGATTACACCCGTAGCGATGCAAGCGAATATGATATTAAAATCCTCTTGGTTGTTTAATGCCGAATAAGGCAGAAAACCGATTGCATTATAAATCTGCGGCATAGTAGACTGTACAACAAGGTAAAGGCTCAGCATAATACCAAGCTTACGGTTTACTATTGCGCTTACGAGTATGAATATAGGAAGATTGAACGTTACCATAAGTATCGACCAATCTATTTTCCCACCGAGTAAATGGTGTGTAATCGTAGCAAGTCCGCCAACACCACCGGGCGCAAAGCCGTTAGAGTTTTGGAAAAGGTGATAAGCAGTACCGACGATAATTCCGGCGATGACGCAGCAAAGTATGTCGCCGATCAGGTTCTTGATTGTTTTTGATTTCATTGCAAGCCTCAAATTAAGTTATTTAAGGGTAAAGCAGGTAACACACTCGACGTGTCCGGTGCGCGGGAAAAGGTCATATGGATATACCTTTGTCATTTCATAGCCGAGCGAGAGCATCTGCTTTGCATCTCTTGCAAGCGTAGCCGGATTGCAGGAGATATAAAGTATCTTTTTGATTTTCTTTTTATCGCAGAGGTAATTTATAAGCTCGGGCGTGCAGCCCTTGCGGGGTGGGTCGAGTACTACCGCGTCAAAGGTGAGGTTCTTTTTTTCGATTACGTCACCTGCGTCACCGCAATAATAATCAGCCACAACGTTGTTTTCAGCGGCGTTTTCCTTTGCGCATTCAACGGCGCTTTCAACAACCTCGATACCCGTAAGCTTATGCCCGCGGAAAACGGAAAGACCTATGCTCCCTATACCGCAGTAAAGATCGCATACCGTTTCGTTTTCACCTACGTTTATAAGCTCGGCTCCCTTTTTATAAAGCAGCTCGGCCATATTACGGTTTACCTGATAAAAGGAGGCAGGGGTGATCTTCAGCCTTGCACCGCAAAGCGTGTCGTAAATGTGGCCATCTCCGTATATCAGCTTGAAGTCGTGCGAAAGAACGGTGCTGATATCACCGGGATTGAGATTGGTTAGTACGGTTTTAACGTTCGGGAATTTGGCAACTACAGCCTCGCATAGACTTTCCGTGGCGATGCGCTTTTCCTCTTCAAGAATAAGCGTTAGCTCTGTATCGTTATTTTCTGCCGCGCGGAAATAGAGACTTTTTATTACGGGCAAGCCGTCGCTTGTAAGATAAAGTTTTTTGTCTTCATACATTACGGACTTTATAAGATCCGTTATGTCAGTAAATATCTTCTTGTGAAGGAGACAGGTGTCGGCCGGGATTATGCGGTGGGTTTTCGGAGCGTAGAAGCCTGAAAAGAATCCAAGCTTATCCGAATATCCGATGGGGATTATAGCCTTGTTGCGGTAAAAGCTTGTGTTCCCGTCGTTTGTGACGTCTGCAATATCGGTATCAGGTAGACCTGCCTTTCGGAATGCGCTGATGACGGTTCCCTTCTTGATATCACGCTCGTGGGTGTAGGTTATTTGCGCGTACGCGCATCCTCCGCATTGACTGCAAACCTTGCATTCGGGGGCAATACGGAATTCGGAAGGGGTTATAAGCTCCTCCGCTTTGCCGATAAAGTACGTTCCGCAATCCTTTATTATTTTGCACTTGACGGTATCGCCGTCTACAGCGCCGGAAATGAATACGGTTTTGCCATTTATATGGGCAACGCCGTATCCGAGATTATTTAAATCTTCAATTTGTAATGTTACAATATCGTTTTTCTTCATAGCACCACCTTCAATCCTATATATAATATCAAATGTATTGGAGAAATTCAACAGTTTGCGATATTATTTGAAAAAAAGTGTTGACAAACTAAAATGCTTGTGTTATACTACGTCGGTGATACGGGTAAAAATATGTCTGCCCGTCTCCTTACCGCCGTCATGGGCGGTCAAATGACCGAAAGGAGGTTCATAACATGGCTAACAACTACGAGGTTCTGTTCATCATTAATCCTACTCTTGCAGAGGACGAGATTAAGGCAGCTCAGGACAAGTTCATCAATCTCATTAAAGAGAATGGTGAGATCCAGGAGATCAACGAGTGGGGCAAGCGCAGACTTGCATACCCCATCAACGATATCCAGGAAGGCTACTACGTGCTTGTTTACTTTGCAGCTAACGCTGACTTCCCCGCTGAGCTTAACCGCAGATTCAACATTGATGATGCGATCATGCGCGGAATGGTAATCGCACGTGAGGATGCTAAGGTTCCCGAAACCGTTGCTGCTCCCGTTGTGGAGGAGACCGTTGAGGCTGCTCCCGCTGTTGAAGCTCCCATCGCTGAGTAATTAGGATCAAAGGAGAAACACAATGGCTAGTCTTAATAAGGTTATGCTGATAGGAAATCTTACCGCGGATCCCGAATTGAAGACAACTCAAACCGGTATCAGCGTTACTACCTTCACTATCGCAGTACAGCGCCGTTTTGCCCGCCAGCAGGCTGAGGGTCAGCAGACCGCTGATTTCATTAACATCCGCGCTTGGCGCCAGAATGCAGAGTTTGTTTGCAAGTATTTTGCAAAGGGTCGTCCGATTTTGGTATGCGGTTCTATTCAGACCGGATCCTGGACCGATCAGTCAAACCAGAAGCGTTATTTCACCGAGGTCGTAGCCGATGAGGTCGGCTTCGTTGATAGCAAGCCTGCAGACGGTTCCGGTGCCACTCCCATGCGTTCCGAAAATCTCGGTGTTCCCAGCTTTAACAATGCCGGTGCTTCCAAGTTTGAGGAAGTTACCGATGACGACAATCTTCCCTTCTAAGCACGATTAGCGGTTTGAACGTGCAACAAATTAATTACCGCAGAATAGGAGTTAACTAAAGATGGATAGAAACGAAAGACCCGAGGGTCAGCGTCAGTTCCGTCAGAACAACCGCAGAAAGAAGAAGGTCTGCCAGTTCTGCCAGGACAAGATAGAGCACATTGATTACAAGGATACCGCTCGTCTCCGTAAGCTTACTACTGAGCGCGCTAAGATCCTTCCCCGCCGCATCTCCGGCACTTGTGCAAAGCATCAGCGTCAGCTGACCGTTGCTATTAAGAGAGCAAGATTTATGGCTCTTATGCCCTATATCAGCGACTAATAGAAACGTTAAAACGCCGTCCGATAGGACGGCGTTTTTGTTTATTTGTTTTTAAGTCTGTTGTTAAAATCACGTACGAAGTCGATGGAATCGGAATTTATGGAAAATTCCTTGCCGTTTAAGTAGGAAAGTATTCCATCACTTCCGTTATCGAACTTGACGTAGTAGGAGCATAGCGCCTGAGAGTGATAGCCAAGCGACTTGTCCTGCTTATTTACTCCGTACTTTCCGTCACCAAGAAGCGGGTGGCCGGCGTATGAGAGCTGTGCGCGGATCTGATGCGTTCTTCCGGTGAAGAGCTCTGCTTCGACAAGTGAGTAATTCTTGCCTCTTGCCATAACTCTGCATCCGGTTTTAGCATATTTTGCCGCTTTGGGACGGTTTTCACCGTATACACGGACGTTTTTTGTTTTTTCGTCCTTCAAAAGATAGTTTTCAAGGAAAAAGACGTCCTTTTTAGGCGCGCCGTGAACAACGCAAAGATACTTTTTGTTGATCTTTCTATCGCGAAATATATCCTCAAGCTCGCGAAGAGCTGCGGCGTTCTTCGCCGCAAGGACGATGCCACACGTGTTTCGGTCGATTCGGTTGGCAAGAGACGGCGCAAATGAATTTTCCTTTTCGGGCTCATACTCACCCTTGCGGATGAGGTAATCCTGAATCATTCGCACAAGCGTAATCTTGCCCGCTTCCTTGGTGTCACCCTCGTGGACGAGTAGTCCCGACGGCTTATTTACAAGGAGAATATTTTCGTCCTCGTAGACGATGTCGGGATCAACGGTTACGGTAAGCGTAGGTGCCTCCGTCTCCTTTTCCGCAAAATGCGGTGGAGCAAAAACAATAACAACGTCACCCTCGTTAAGCATGGAGGAAATTTCCGCGCGCTTACGGTTTAGCTTGATCTTTTTCTGCCTTATTAGGCGGTACATCATTGGCATCGGCATTGCGGGCATCGCCTTGGTAAGAAATTTATCAAGGCGTTGCCCCGCATCGTTTTTGCCTATGTTGAATTCAAACATTACTTGGTTCCGAAGATTCTGTCGCCTGCGTCACCGAGGCCGGGAACGATGTATGCATGATCATTGAGCTTTTCGTCAATAGCCGCAATGTAAATGTCTACGTCGGGATGTGCCTCCTGAACCTTTTTGATACCCTCGGGAGCACCTACAAGGTTAAGAAGACGTATGTTCTTGCAGCCGTTTTGCTTAAGGGTGGTTATTGCGTCAACTGCAGATCCGCCCGTTGCAAGCATAGGGTCGCAAACGATAACTATTCTGTTATCGATATCTGCAGGAAGCTTACAGTAGTAAGGTACGGGCTCGTGAGTTACGGGATCGCGGTAAAGACCGATGTGGCCTACCTTTGCAACGGGAATAAGGGAAAGAAGGCCGTCTACCATTCCAAGACCTGCTCTGAGGATCGGAACGATTGCAAGCTTCTTTCCGGATATGCGCTTTGCGGTCATATGCTGTATGGGAGTGTCGATTTCAAGATTTTCGAGCGGAAGATCGCGGGTAAGCTCGTAACCCATAAGCATGGTTATTTCGTCAAGCAGAGTGCGGAAGTCCTTAGATCCGGTGTGCTTGTTTCTCATAATGGATAATTTGTGCTGGATAAGGGGATGGTCTATAAGATGTACGGTGCTCATATGAATTCTCCCTTCAAATTTTATTATATTATATACCCATTTCTATCAAATTATCAAGTAATAAATCAAAATTTGTTTACATTGTTCGAATAATATGATATAATGCAGAAAAAAGGAGGTAGCAAATGAATCAAAAGCCCATTGTAAGCATTCATACACTCGGCTGTAAGGTAAGTCAGTATGAAAGCGCCGCTATAAAAGAAGAGCTTGTAAGGCGGGGATATACGGTTACCTCCGATATTGACAACTGCGATATTTGTATTCTCAATACCTGCACTGTAACGGCAGAAGCGGACAGAAAGTGCGCAAGCACGATAAGAAGAGCGGCATCACACGGGGCGAAGGTAATCGTGTGCGGCTGTTACTCGCAGGTTCACGGTCATGATATTGAAAAAGCCGGTGTTGTTTATATAATCGGAACAGCAAATAAAATGAGCTGTGTTGATGCCGTTGAAAGCATTGCTTCCTCCTTATCTCCCGATTATTCCGACGTCAGCGCTCCGGATTCTTGCGGATTTGAGGATATGCGTATTACGGAATTTGACAGAACGAGGGCATACGTAAAGGTTGAGGACGGTTGCGACAGCAAATGCAGCTATTGCATTATCCCGAAGGCGCGCGGGCGTGTTCGATCCAAGCCGCTTGATCAGGTGCTTTGTGAGGTTCGCAATCTTGTCGAAAACGGCTGTAAGGAGGTCGTAATAACAGGCATTGAGGTTGACGCGTGGGGCAAGGATCTCGGTGATCTGCGCCTTACCGATATGCTTGAGGCGGTAAATGAAATGGATGGTGATTTCCGTATTCGCATCGGCTCGCTCGATCCGTTCTTCATTACGGAGGATTTTGCGAAGCGTGTATCAGCACTTGGCAAGCTTACGCCTCATTTTCATATCTCAGTCCAAAGCGCATCATCTGCAGTCCTTGCGGCAATGAAGCGCAGATATAACGGCGAAAAGCTTCGCGAGGCATTTAAGCTTCTGCGTGAAAATATTCCCCACGTTGCATTCACCTGCGATATTATCGTTGGCTTCCCCGGCGAGACAGAGGACGATTTTCTCGAGACCTGCGAGTTTGCACGAGAAGCCTCGTTTATCAATATGCATATCTTCCCGTATTCCGAGCGACCCGGAACGGTTGCCGCTTCCCTTTCTCCTAAAGTTCCGAAGGCTGAAAGAAAGGCAAGGGTAAGAAGACTTTCGGTGGTTCGTGATGAGGTTGCCGCAAATGCCGTTTTAAATCTCTGTCCTATCGGCAGTTCGCGCAGGGTGCTGATAGAAACCCAAAATGATGACGGCAGTTTTACCGCCCACGGAGCTGACTTTGTTGAGTTTAATGTGGTGGGTAAAAAGCTTTTCCCGGGTGAATTTGCGCTCGTTAGAGTTATTAAGGTTGAAAACGCGGTCGTTTACGCAGAATCTGCCGAATAATTCGCGAAATAATGCGCTTAAAATTCAAAAAACTTTTAAATTTCTCTTGCAATTTGCAAAATGTTATGATATACTAATCAACGTTGTGTAATTCTTTGATTATTTACCGCACGGCATAAGCGGTTTAGGAGGTGTCAGTCATGGCAAAGTGCTGCGTATGCGAGAAGGGCGTTACCTTTGGTCACAATGTTTCTCACTCTAACAGAAAGACCAACAGAACCTGGAAGCCTAACATCAGAACTGTTAAGGTCGTTGTGAACGGCCAGCATAAGACCGTGAACATTTGTTCCCGTTGTCTCCGTTCCGTTCGTTCCGGCAGAGTTTCCCTTTAAGCTATTAAAAGAAGCGCGGAGTAATCCGCGCTTCTGTAATATTATCCGATATTATGAAAAAATTCGTTGCGTTGGGAGATCCCTCCCCTCTGCTGAAACAATCACTTATCAACCGCGGCTATTCTGTTATTGATCTGCCGCGGTTCTCTTTGCTTTCCGGACCGGTATCATCCCATTGCGATATGCTCTTTACTACTCTCCGTGGTAAGCTTTTTACATCGGAGACGTATTACGAAATAGCACGCAATCAAATGGATTTTATTGCGAATGCAAATGGCTTTGATATAGTTCTCGATCCGCATTCCGAGCTTTCTTGTTATCCCGACGAGGCGCGCTTTAACGTGCTTAGCTTTGGCGATTACGTTATTTGTAACACTAAGACCGTTTCTCCGCTTATTAAATATGAACTCTGCGATATCGGTGTAAAGGTACTCCACGTCAATCAAGGCTATACTGCTTGCTCAACTGCAATTTGTGGTAACGGTATGATTACGGCGGATAATTCGATTTGCAATGCTGCATTTGATAATGGCATAAGCATTTTGAAAATTCGCGAAGGTTATATTGAATTGCCTGGATATTCATACGGCTTTATCGGTGGCGCTTCCGGATATTGCAAAGCCACGAATACATTGTATTTTAACGGTAAAATCGAGGATCATCCCGATTTTGCAGATATAAAAGGGTTTGCAGATGAGCGTGGTGTTAATTTAGTATCTCTTGGCGATTGGCCGCTTTTCGATTGCGGCGGAATGTTCTTTTTCGCTTAAATAAGAAACGAATCCCGATATTATAATCGGGAGTACAATTACCCCCTTTATTCCGAACAGCTTAAGCCCCGTGTACATTGCAAATAGGGTTATAAGTGGGTTTGCGCCTATGCATTTGCCGATGATCTTCGGTTCCAATGCTTCTCTTACTATAACTGCAACTGCGAAGATAGCAAGCAATGCAAAGCCTACCCCCGCATTGCCTCTCGATATTTCTATTATCCCCCACGGCAGCATAACTGTGCTTAACCCAATTATGGGTAGCATATCGATTATGGCTGTCAATATTGCAATAAGAAATGCATATTTAATTCCAATCAGGCTGAATCCGCAGAATAAAATAACGGTTGTTACCGATATAAGGATCAGATATGCTTTAAGGTATTTCCCTACCGACGTAATTATACCGTTCTTGATTTTTGACAGCCTTCTTTTGTTTGTCGAGGATATACGCTTTAATATCGGGTCCTTCGTGTATTTCAAGCCCGCAAAGTAAAACGTTGATATTACCGTAACGGTTATAAACAATATCCACGATGGTATACCGCTTATTATGAATGCAACGGTTCCTTCGAGTATCTCACCGATTTTGGAAATTATAAGATCGGATATCCGGCTAATAGCGTTATCTACCGTCTTGTGAACGCTTTCTCGAATTTCCGGCGGGAGATCAAGCTTGGCTGTGATAATCTCCGAAATTCTGCTTGCATTGTTAATTATTCGGTTGAGCTTATTTGGCTCCGTTATATATTCATTTGCGAATTCTCTCGCTTCATATATCAGTCTGCCGAAGATTGAAGCTGTACAAGTAATTAAGGCAATAATAATTATAATTAATATCAATGCGATGTATATTCGCTTATTTATCTTTGTGACGGCCGATAGACGCCTTGCTGTTCTTTCAGCAAATGATGCCGCCAAAAACGCAATTAAAAACGGCACTACTGCGGGAAAACCGTATTTCAGAAATAAATATCCTGCTCCCGCATAAAGGAAATAGCAAATATATTTCGCCGCTCTCTCTATATAATCCATTTTATCCCCGTTGTTTTTTACTTATAATACGCAAAAAACTTTGATTTAAACACAGGTACGAAAATGTTTAAAAGGATAGATACCGCTTTTTATAAAACCGCATTACTGCTTGCGTTGCCGATAGCAATGCAAAATCTGCTGACAAGCTGTGCAACACTTATTGATACGGCAATGGTCGTCTCGCTTGGAGATGCTTCTGTCAGTGCAATGGGTGCCGCAGGACGCTTTGCATTTCTTCTCAATATTTTCTCCTTTGGATTTGCTTCCGGTACTACCGCGCTTATATCGCAGTACTGGGGCGCAAAGGACAGCAAAAATCTTTCAAAAACCTACGGCTTTGCGTTAACGATCTCCATGCTGTTTTCCCTAATATATGCATTAGCTCTACTCTTCTTCCCTACGCATCTTATTAAGCTTTTTACAAACAGTGCTGAAATTGCGGTTCTTGGTGCGGAATATCTTCGTGTATATTCGCTTGCTGTTCCCTTCGTTGTGTTTTCGCTTGTTACGGCTGCATCGTTCAGAGCTGTGGAAAGCGTTACGGTTCCGCTTATTTCTTCGGCTGTCGGCGTAGTTCTTAACGTAATCTTCAATTACCTCTTTATTTTCGGCAATTTCGGTTTTCCTGCGCTCGGACTCAAGGGTGCCGCAATCGCGTCCGTTATCGGTATGGCATCTCAGGCGCTGATCCTCATAATTTTCTTGGTTTGCAGACGCAATCCTCTTAGAGGAACGCTTACGGAGATGTTTGTTGTCAATCGTCCGTTCTGCAAAAAATACCTGTCGATTGCAATGCCCGTTCTTATTAACGAATCAATGTGGGGCATAGGTACAAACGTATACGCAATGGTTATCGGCCGTCAGGGCGTGGAAAACCATGCGGGATACACTCTTTATGAGAATATTCAGCAGCTGTTCTTCGTGTTCTTTGTTGGTATTTGCGGCGCTTGCGCGATTATGGTCGGCAAGAGCATCGGAGCCGGCGATCACGAGCTTGGATATATAACCGCAAAGCGCTTTGCGATACTTACTCCCCTTATGGGAGTGGTTCTCGGAATTGCTTTGTTTGCAAGCTCAGAGCCGCTTCTCTCCCTCTTTAACGTTGAAACAGAGGCGGCGCGTAATGCGGCACTCGATTGCCTAAGGTTTTACGGCTGTTGGCTTGCAATACGAATGATTCCGTATACCTTGATATGCGGAATATTCCGTGCGGGCGGTGACACAATGATAGGCTGGGTTCTCGATATGATCGGCCTTTATGCCTGCGGCATTCCCGCAGTTCTGATTACGGGCTTCCTTATCCGTCCCGAGAAATTTGTCGTGCTTATAGCCGTTATGTTTATATCCGAGGATCTTATAAAATCTATTCTCGGTATGAAGCACTTTTTCTCGAGAAAATGGATCAAGCAGCTCACTGATACAAAAACGGAGAAGCTATGAAAAGAATAATTATTTCGATTTTAACCTTAATGTTTGCGTTTACGCTTTTCGGTTGCGGTTCATCAAGCAACAGCAGTGCAAATTACGTTAGATTTGAAATGGAAAACGGCGACGTTTTCATTGTTGAGCTTTACCCTGCGGTAGCTCCCGAAACCGTAGCAAATTTTAAAAATCTCGTTGCCTCCGGCTTTTATGACGGACTTACGTTCCACCGTGTTGAAACCGATATTCTCATACAGGGCGGTGACCCCAAGGGTAACGGAACCGGTAGATCAGATAAGGCCATTAAGGGCGAGTTTGCTTCCAACGGATATACCAAGAACACCTTGAAGCATACCGAGGGCGTTATATCCATGGCAAGAACAAGCAATCCCAACAGTGCTACTTGTCAGTTCTTTATTTGTATAACGGCACTTCCCACTCTTGACGGGGATTATGCCGCATTCGGTAAGGTTGTTTACGGAATGGATGCCGTTAAGGCAATCGGCTCTTGTGCCGTAAACGGTAACAAGCCTATTGAAAAGCAGGTTATCAAAAGCGCTACGCTTGTTGATTCCATAGATAATTAATTTCACAAAGGAGAAATACAATGGTTCAGATTACAATGGAAAATGGGGATATCATCAAAATTGAGCTTCTCCCCGAGTACGCACCCAAGACTGCCGCTAATTTCGAAAAGCTTGTTCGCGAGGGCTTTTACGATGGCATTATCTTCCACCGCGTTATTGCAGGCTTTATGATTCAGGGCGGCGACCCCACCGGTACCGGTTGCGGTGGCTCCGATGAGTGCATCCCCGGTGAGTTTATCGCTAACGGCTTTAACAATACCCTCGCACACAAGCGCGGCGTTGTTTCCATGGCTCGCACTAACGATCCCAACAGCGCTTCCTCTCAGTTCTTCATTATGCATGCAGACGGCGACTTCCTCAACGGTCAGTACGCTGCATTTGGTAGAGTTACCGAGGGTATGGATGCTGTTGATCGCATCGAAAATTCAAAGACCGATATGATGGATAAGCCCATCCACGAGTGCAAGATCCTCAAGGCTGAGATCATCTAACAAAATAAAAAAGCGGCATATGTGAACCCAATTTAGTTTAGACTGCACCAAATTGTGCGGACAGTACAAAAACAGCCTAAATGGTAGAATTTATTAAAATTTAAGCAACGAACTGACTTCGCTTTTCAAGTGGAGTCAGTTTTGTTTT
>JAFOAB010000286.1 GCA_017382555.1 Clostridia bacterium | reverse complement strand
GGTACAATCAGCATAAGCAACCTTAGCGATCTTAACTGCTCCGCTTTCATCATAGGTGGTAATAAAGTAACCCTGACCGGAAAGCATAGGACCAAAGGTAACAACGTCGCCTGCCTTTACTGCGATAGGAGCAGAGGTCCAATAAAGTCTGTTGCCGGAAGCAGCATCGTTCACATTGGTGGTGGGGGGAGTACCGAGCTGTGCGTCAGCTACAACATAAAGGTTCTTGATTTCTGCTGCACTTGCCATAATTCCGATCATCGGAACAAGCATTGCAAGCATAAGGATAGCGCAAAGAGTTCTTGTAATAAGTTTCTTCATCTTATTCTCCTTTTTGTGGCACGCAGCCATTATAGTTAATTTATTATAGCACACAATTAACAATTTGTCAATATATTTTTATAAATTATGCAAAAAACTCGGATATTACGAAAATCCGTAATATCCGAGCAAATTATTAATCAGGATCAGTTTTCTCTTCTCTTTGCAACAACAGCAATGCTTGCAACAGAAATAGCCGCGATAACAACGAAGATGAGCGCGGAGTCGCCGGTGGGAACGGGATCTGCGGGCTTGGTGGTTTCGGGAGCCACAGTAGTCTCGGGAGCAGGCTCGGTGGTCTCGGGAGCCGCTTCGGTAGTTTCGGGAGCTGTGGTTTCGGGTGCGGGGTTCATAAGAGCATTGTAAGAATCAAGGCTGAGGGGCTGGTTTACGGTTACGAAAACCTTGCCTGCATCGTATGTTGCCGCGGGAGCAACAATGCGGACACCCGCTGTGCCGGGACGAACCTTATATGCGCAAATACCGTAGCCGTCGCCGAAGTCAACGAAACGGGAAACATAGTTGAGAGTGGTGGCTTCCTCTGCGGGAGCGCCTGCTGCATCATAGGTAACAAGCTGGTAGCCCTGATCGAGTGCACAGCCTGCGAAGTAGATAACGTCGCCCTCATTTACGGGGATGATAGCGCTTGTGCGGTAATTTTCGTCAGCCTTTTCCTCGCCCTTTTTGTCAACAGAACCGGCAAAGGTGGTGTCAGCCTTGGGGAATACGTTTACGAATTCACCCGAGTAGGATGCTTCGCGGAAGTAGTCGATATTCACGCCCGCTTTATCCATAGCTGCAAAATAGCCTTCCTTGTTGAACTCCTGGTTGATGGTTACGAGGAAACTATCGCCAAACATCTGATTGATGGCAAATCTCATACTGCCTGTTCCCTCGGGAACGGTGTACTTGAGAATCGAGATACCGGGAACGATATCTTCAACGATCTCGCAATCGGAGGTCTTGACCTTGTCGTCCTTCTTTGCGCCGTCGGGCGTGTAGGTTCTTGCGTGGTAAGCAAGATTTGTCGCAACGGGAGCAAAGTAAACTACGTCACCTGCCTGAAGCTCGATGAGATTGGATGCATAATAGTTCTGGTTGGTGGAGGTGTGCTCAGCATCTCTGGTTGTGGGAGGAATACCGATCACCTTGCCGGTGGAATCATACTTGTTTTCAAGGTCTGCCGCACTTGCCATAATGCTCATCATAGGAACAAGCAGTGCAAGAATGAGAAGTGCAGAGAGAAGTCTTTTGATGTTTTTCATCATTTTTCTCCTTTTTTATATTGGATTTGACATAATTTTATCATACTTTGCATTGCTTTTGCAAGACAATAATTTTGTTGTTGCGGACAAATATTGCTATTATTTTATTCCAAACAAACAAATGGGGCGAAAAACCGCCCCATAATTGCTTTTATTTTTTGCTGATGTCAATATAATCCTTTGCGTAGATCATCTTTGTTTCGTGGGTTCCGTCGTTGCGGATATCGAAAATACGTCCGCCTCTGCGTTCGTCAACTCCGCCGATGGCAAATCCACCGCAAGCATCGAGAGTAAGACGGATACCGCCGTAAACGCCATCGGAGATATTATGGTGCAGGTGGCCCGCCGCAATGATCTCAACGTCGCCGCGCTCGAGCATAGTCGAGAACACGCCCGAATTGATCATAGGACACTGCCACTTTTCGCCCTCAGCACCCTTATATCCGGTCTCTTCGGGATTATTGACAGCCATCATGATCTCGTGGGGCGGAACGTGCATTACAGCCATCGCGCGGACGGTGTGTCCCTCCTGCGCCTCAAGCTCCTTTGAAAGATTCCAATACCACATCTGCTGTTCAAATCTGATAATATCCCACTTTTTCATTGGCTTATATCTGTTGGGAAGAAGAAGCGACTCGGTGGTTACACCCGGGCGAAGCTCTGCATTCTTGTGGTGTGTATCAAACGCGTATATGCAGAACTTTACGCTGTCGCTGTCATGTGCAAGTATCGGAACGGCATAATTTGACACACCCGGCACACCCTTTAAAGAT
>JAFOAB010000285.1 GCA_017382555.1 Clostridia bacterium | reverse complement strand
TATTTTTGGCAAAAAATCAAGAGTTTCTGACGATTTTAAATAATTTCATGGAAAAATTCCATTGCACAATCCTAAAACGTCTGCTATAATATAATCGGTAGCCAAGAAAGCGCCACAAAACAATTGCAATGGGAAAAGAGAGGAAACTTATATGAAAAGAATTAAAATTGGTGTATTTGGAGTAGGCAGAGGTATCAGCCTTGCAAAAAATATGATGCTTTGCAATGCGGATATTGTAGCTCTTTGTGACAACAATGAGGAAAGAATGGCGAAGGCAGTTGAGAACATCGGGGGTAACGTCGCAACCTACAGTGACTTCGATTCATTCATCGAGCACGATCTTGACGCGGTAATACTCGCAAACTTCTTTAACGAGCACGCACCTTACGCTATTAAATGTCTTGAACGCGGTATTCACGTATTTTCGGAATGTATAAGCAACGGAACTATGGCTGAGGGCGTAGCTCTCATGCGTGCCGCGGAGCACTCAAACGCAATATATATGCTGGCGGAAAACTACCCTAATATGCTCTTTAACAGAGAAATGAAGCGCGTAGTTGAGACCGGAACTCTTGGCAGAATTATTTATGCCGAGGGAGAATACAATCATCCCGGTGATCCCTTTGATATAAAGTTCAAGAAGGAATATACCTACTTCAAAGCACATTGGCGCAACTACCTTCCCGGTAGCTATTACGTAACGCACTCGCTCGCTCCTATTATGGCGGCAACCGGCGCAACCCCCACCCGTGTAACGTCTTTTGCAGTTTACAATCCTACAAAGGACGAAATACCTGCAGCAAATTACAACTCTGACAACACAGCGTTTATGCTTACACAGAACGATGACGGCTCGGTATTCCGCTTCACCGGATGCGCACGTATGGGCGGTCACGGCAACTCCTACCGCGTCGCGGGAACAAAAGGACAGATCGAGAATCTGCGCGGTATGGACGGCAAGGTAATGCTTCGCTATAATCCTTGGCAGCTACCCGAGGGTATGGAAGCGGTTAACCTTTATATGCCCGATTGGAACGATCCCGACGAGGAGCTTATCAAAAACAGCGGTCACGGCGGCGGTGACTACATTACCTGCCGTACGTTTATTAATTGCATAAACGAAGGCAAACAGCCTCCGTTCCCCTACGACCTGCGCTCGGCTGTCAACATGTCATCTGTTGCGATCCTTGCTCACCGTTCAATGCTCGAGGGCGGAAAGCCTTACGACATTCCGGACTTCACAAATGAAGAGGCAAGGGCAGAGTACGAGAACGATTATCTCACGCCCTTCTTCGGTGCTAATGGTGAAGCTCCGACACTTCCTTGCTGCTCGAATCCCGATCATAAGCCTACCGACGAGCAGGTAGCTCTTTATGAAAAGCTTGTCCTGAACAGCTGAGTCTCTTCGAAAAACGAAAAGTGAATACGCAAAGACGTTTTTGACATAACGAAAGCGGATAAGGTGGGATCCCCTTATCCGCTTTTACTTTTACTAAGCTGTTAAAAAATAAATCCATCAGACTAAAGGCTCTTTGTACCCGTCCTCTATTACGCCAAGAAAATTTTTCATATCATCCCTTCCGAACACCGGTACAGAGAGATCTGCAAGCCCGAGCACCGAGAATATAGTGCTTGGCAGACCTGCCGCGAGGTGAGTCGCGTTCATATCACCCTCGTCGATTCCGGCAATTCCGAGCGGCATACCCATATTGTAGCCTCCTGATTTACCGAGAAGGTAGGAGAACGCACCGTCACCGCGTAGGAACGGAAGCAGCCTTTCCTTGGTGCGCTTTAGCATAGAAGGCGCGTTTAGCCTAAGCTCGGAGCGTATCTCGTCGGCAAGCCCTGCGCCCTCATCTCC
>JAFOAB010000284.1 GCA_017382555.1 Clostridia bacterium | reverse complement strand
GAGCCTCGATGGGGTTCATACCGTCAACAACTACAGAGTAGTTACGGCGCTTGTAGAAGGTACCGAGGTCAAGTCCGAGAGTGGAGGAATAATACATACAACGGCTCATTCCGCCCTCATCGGGAGAAATGATCATAAGATTGTCACGGTCGATCTTAATGTCCGGAACAGCCTTAATGAGTGCCTTGATCATCTGATATGTAGGACGAACGTTATCAAAACCGCCGAGAGGAATAGCGTTCTGTACTCTGGGGTCATGAGCATCAAAGGTAATGATGTTGGAAACACCCATATTGATGAGCTCCTGAAGAGAGGAAGCGCAGTCGAGAGACTCTCTGCTGGTTCTGTTGTGCTGACGTCCGCAGTAAAGCATAGGCATAATTACGGAAATTCTGCGTGCCTTACCGCCGATAGCACCGATAATTCTCTTGAGATCGCAATAGTGATCATCGGGGCTCATGGGTACGGTCTGACCGTACATCTTGTAGGTAACACCGTAGTTAAAGCAGTCAACGATGATATAAACGTCGTGACCGCGCATGGACTGCCCAACAAGTCCCTTACCTTCGCCGGTACCGAAACGAGGGCAATCAGCCTTAACAATGAAGCTTTCATCCTCTACGTGCCAACGCCACTCCTTGAGGTAATTGTCTACCTTTGCGGCAAACTCCTCAGTTCCCTTCATGGCGATAACACTAAGCTCACCAAACAAATAATCGTTCATACTTCCTCCGAAAAGTTATATATAGTTAAAATTAATTCAAGAATCAAACAATGCGGTAGAATAATATCTATCTCCGCCGTCGGGACAAATGCAAACAATCTTTTTACCTGCGTACGCAGGATCAACGGCAAAGCGTGAAGCGGCTGCAAGAGCGGCTCCGCTTGAAATACCGACGAGAGCACCTTCGGCTGCAACGAATTTCTTTGCAGCGGTAATAGCAACAGAGCTTGGAACGGGCAAAATTTCGTCTATAAGCGCAAGATCAAGTATCTTAGGTACAAAGTTAGCGCCAATACCGGGAATGCCGTGAGCGGAAGGAAGACCGCCCGATAGCAACGGGGATTCGAATGGCTCGACAGCAATTATCTTAATGTTCGGATTTTTCTCCTTAAGATAACGAGCGCAGCCCGTTATGGTTCCACCGCTTCCAACACCCGCAACAAGGACGTCAACGTGCTCACCGGACTGAGACCAAATTTCGGGGCCTGTGGTATTATAATGCGCATCAACGTTTGATGGGTTATCAAACTGAGATGGGATATAAGAGTTTTCAATTTCCTCGGCAAGCTCCTTCGCCTTTTCAACCGAGCCTTGAATTCCCTTTTCGCCATCGGTCAAGACAACCTCTGCGCCATAACGCTTGAGAAGCTTAATGCGCTCCTCCGTCATCGTATCGGGCATTGTGAGAATACAACGTATGCCGATTGAAGCGCAAAGCGCAGCAAGGCCTATTCCGGTATTACCGCTTGTCGGCTCAATTACCGTGGAGCTTTTCGTGATCTTTTTACTGCTGATAGCATCGCGAAGCATATAAAAAGCCGCCCTATCCTTAATGCTGCCCGTGGGGTTAAAATACTCCAGCTTTGCATAAATTGAGGCGACTGCTCCAATCTGCGAGCTAAAACGCTTGCAAGAAAGAAGTGGAGTGTTGCCAATAGTGGCAGAAATACTTTTAAAAACTTCCTGCATATCCGACACCTCCCTTTTTTCATAATGATATTATAGCAACACAAGTTCATTAAGTCAATAAGATAAAATAAAGTTTC
>JAFOAB010000283.1 GCA_017382555.1 Clostridia bacterium | reverse complement strand
CGTAAACGTCGTGCTTTTCGTATATCGCAAGCGCTTTTTCAATTTCCCATCTTTCCCACACTCTTCCTGTGGGATTGTGGGGGGAGCAGAATATTGCGGCGTGTATGCGATGAGCCTTGATTTTATTTTCCATATCCTCAAAGTCCATGCGCCATACGCCGTTTTCGTCAAGCTTTAAGGGGGAATGAACGATGCGGTAGCCGCTGTTGGTAAGCGAGCCTGTAAAGCCCGCATAAGTGGGGGAATGAACAAGAATACTGTCGCCCTTGGAGGTGAAGGTTGCCATTGCATTCAGCATACCGCCAAGCACACCGTTTTCATAGCCGATATACTCCGCCTTAAGATCGGTAACGCCGTTTCTTTCCTTATGCCAGCGGATGATGGAGTCAAAATATTCCTTGCGCGGCTCAAAATAGCCGAAGGTGGGATGCGTTGCGCGCTCTGTTATCGCCTTGATAACGGAGGGGGCGGTTGCAAAGCACATATCGGCAACCCACATGGGAATGGCGTCAAAGCCCTCCTTGGGGGCATCGGGCGCGTGGCCGTTTCCGATAGAATCAACGGCAAGTGCATCCATGCCGCGTCTGTCTATAATTGAAGTAAAATCGTATTTCATTTTTCCTCCTAAATAAAGGCGCAGATAATAAGCGCGATTATCAAAAGCCATATTAATGCAAAGGGAATGGCGTAATACCATTTTTCGGGCTTACCGTTATTCCACAGCCCCTCTGATTTTGCTCTGCATTCCGCAAAAACGTCCTTCGGTATCCATTTTACGGTTAAAGCAATAAGTGCGGGGAGGATTATCAGATCGTCGAGAAAGCCGAGAAAGGGAATAAAATCCGGTATCAGATCGATTGGGGAGAGCGCATATATAATTACGGTAGCCGCGGTGATTTTTGCGTACCACGGCGTTTTTTTATGCTTCAAGGCAAGAAATACTGCCGGAATGTCCGTTTTAAGCTTGCTTGCACGTTCTTTAAGATCCATTTGCACCTCCGTGTTTTCCTTGATTTTAACATAAAAGGCAATGCCTTTTCAACAACTAATTACCAAAACTCCGAAAAATGTTGAATTACATGAGAAACTATGATAAAATGTATAAAAAACGAGAGGAGAAACGCGATGTCCTTTCTATATTTTCTTGAGGGTATACGAAATTCGGTGCTTGATGCACTCTTTTCCGTGATAACCATTTGCGGTGAGGAAACCGTTTTTATGGCGGTCGGAATGATAATATTTTGGTGCTTTAGCAAGTATCAGGGCTATTATCTGCTTTGCACCGGCTTTGTCGGTACGGCGATAAATCAGTTTTTAAAGATGCTTTGCCGTGTGCCGCGTCCGTGGGTCAAGGACCCCAATTTCACGATAGTAGAATCTGCGCGTGAGGCGGCAACGGGATATTCCTTCCCGAGCGGTCACACACAGACCTCGGTTGGTCTTTTCGGCGGTATTGCGCGCTGGAATAAGGGTAAGGTATTGCGCGGTATTATGATTGCGCTATGCGTTCTTGTTCCGCTTTCCCGTATGTATTTGGGCGTGCACACTCCCGCTGACGTTTGTGTATCTCTTGGTATTGCGTTTTTCCTTGTATTTGCGCTTTATCCGCTCTTTAGAAAAGCGGAAAAATCCCCCGTTATCATGTATGCCATTCTTTCTGCTATTACGGTGGTTGTGATTCTTTTCCTTTGCTTCGTTAGTCTTTATCCGTTCCCCGCAGACGTTTATGCGGAGGCAAACGTGCATAACCTTAATTCCGCAGAGAAGAATGCATTCACTCTGCTTGGATGTCTTGTTGGCTTGATTGTCATTTATACCGTTGATATCAAATTTACCCACTTTGATACCAAGGCGGTTTGGTGGGCGCAGATAATTAAGGTTGTTATCGGTATCGGACTTGTTCTTGCCGTTAAGGAGGGAATGAGGTCCCCCCTCGAGGCTATAATCGGTCACGAGCTTATTGCCCGTGCCGTGCGTTATTTCCTTATGGTTGTCGTAGGCGGCGGACTTTGGCCTATGAGCTTTAAATATTTTGCAAGGCTTGGCAAAAAACAGGAGGTAAAATAATGGAATTCAGTGTTAACAGCCCGATACTTTTTATAATTGTCGGTGCAATTATCGCCCTCGTGCTTTGGCAATCGTTCTTCTTCCTTATTAAGGCAATGAAGAGGGCAAAGCAGCTTGGCATAGCATCCTCTACTCTTAAAAAGACGATATCCTCTGCGGCTATATTTACCGTTGCCCCCGCAGTTGCAATCCTTGTCGGTATTATCGCGCTTTCAAAAAGCCTTGGACTTGCACTTCCTTGGCTTCGCCTTTCCGTTATCGGTTCCATTACATATGAGACCGTTGCGGCAGGTAATGCGCTTGAGGCGGCGGGTATGAATGCGGGAACCACCATTTCCGATCCGTCCGTATTTATTACCGTTGCGTGGGTTATGACCATCGGCATTGCCGCGGGACTTATCCTCGTTCCCTTTGTCACCAAGAAGATCCAGTCCGGACTTTTGAACGTAACGATGAAGGATAAAAAATGGGGCGAGATATTTAACAACGCAATGTTTCTCGGTATGATCTCCGCCTTTCTCGGATACGTGTTCTGCGACGTAGGACTTGTATTTAAGGGCGACACGAGCGGACTTATTCCCGTTTGCGTTATGCTTGTTTCCGCCGTTGTAATGGCAATTTGCGGTCTTGGTGCAACCAAGCTGAAGATACGTTGGCTCAATGATTACGCTCTGCCCATCAGCCTTATTTGCGGTATGGCTAGTGCAATACCGTTTACCAATCTTCTCGGAGGTGCAATGTAATGAAGAATACCGAACGTTCTTATATGGAAAGCGTTCATTCCTACGGACGCACCTGGGGTCTTATCGTTGCCTTCGTGCTTATTTGCTTTCCCGCGGCTCTTTCCGTGATTTTTGGCTCGCTTCCTGATTTTAAAATGCTTTTAAAGGGCATAATTGCTACTGCACCTATGTACTGGGCTGTCGGTATCGTTGAGATATTCACCTACGTTCCCATGCTCGGTGCGGGCGGCACTTACCTTTCCTTCGTAACGGGTAATATCTCAAATCTCAAGCTCCCCTGCGCTATTGACGCTATGGAGCGTGCAAACGTGAAGGCGTCAAGCGAGGAGGGAGAGGTAATCTCCACCATCGCCATCGCCGTTTCCAGCATCGTTACAACGCTTATAATCATTATCGGCGTTATCTGCATCGTACCCCTTACACCGATCCTCGAATCCCCCGTGCTTGTTCCCGCATTTGATATGATACTTCCCGCGCTCTTCGGCGGTCTTGCGGTAGTATTTATTTCAAAGAATCTCAAGCTTTCCGTTGCGCCGATAATTTTGATGCTTGCGCTCTTTATCTTCGTGCCTGCGCTTAATGCTTCGACCGTTGGTATAATGGTTCCCGTTGGCGTTCTCTTTACCGTTGCGGTTGCAAGAATACTTTATAAAAAGGGAGTGCTTTGATATGTGGTGGCTGTTTATTCCGGCATTGGTTATCATTTTTATTGCGGTCATTATCATTCGTGCGCTTAACTTTAAGCCCAAGGCTCAGCCCCAGCTTATAGAAAGGGAAGAATGCTTTGACGGAGACGGAGCGGTAGAAGCACTTCGCGAGCTTGTTAAATACAAAACCGTTTCCTACCGCGATCCTCAGCTCGAGGATGACGCCCAGTTCGAGGGCTTCATTTCCGCGTTGCCGAGGGTGTATCCCTGTGTTTTTGAAGAATGCGAATTTATCCGTCTTAATGACAGAGGGCTGCTTTTCAAATGGAAGGGTAAAACAGAAGCTCAGCCTGCCGTAATGATGGCGCACTATGACGTTGTGCCGGTAAACGAGGACGGCTGGAGCGTGCCTGCATTCGATGCCGTTTTAAAGGACGGCAGAATATGGGGAAGAGGAACGCTTGATACCAAGGTGACATTCAACGGCATTATGTTTGCTGCCGAGCATCTTATCAAAGAGGGATATGAACCCGAAAAGGATATATACTTTGCCTTTTCCGGTAATGAGGAAATTAACGGCAAGGGGGCTGTAAACGTTGTCGATTATTTTGAAAAAGAGGGAATTGAGCCCGCTTTTGTAATCGACGAGGGCGGCGCTGTTGTAGAGAACGTTTTCCCCGGTGTTAAAGCTCCTTGCGGACTTATCGGCATTGCGGAAAAGGGAATGATGGATGTTTGCTACTCCGTTAAATCCGGTGGCGGACACGCATCTGCACCCAAGCCCAATGCGCCCGTCGACCTGCTTGCAAGGGCGTGCAGACGCGTTCTTGAAAACCCCTTTAAGGTGCATCTTACGGCACCCGTTGCCCAGATGTTCGATACCCTCGGCAGATACTCCTCCTTCCTTTACAAGGTGATATTTGCAAATATAGGCATATTCCTTCCCGTGCTTGATCTGATTTGCAAAAAGAGTGGTGGAGAGCTTAACGCGCTTATGCGTACCACCGTTGCTTTTACGCAAATGAAGGGCTCCGATGCTTCTAACGTAATTCCTCCAGAGGCGTCGCTTGTTTCCAACATCCGTCTTAATCCCGATGACAGAATGGAAAGCGGACTTGCGTATCTGCGCAAGGTCGTAGGCGATGACAGAGTGGAAATTACCGCACTGCGCGGTATGGAGCCGAGCCGTGTTTCCCGCACCGATTGTGAGGGATGGAATAAGGTTGCAAGCGCTGTGGCGTCAACCTGGCGCGGATGTATCGTCTCTCCTTATCTTATGGTTCAATGCTCGGATTCCCGCCACTGGGGAAGGCTTTCCGACCGTGTTTACCGCTTTTCCGCAATGGATCTGACAAGCGAGGAGCGAGCTACCATTCACGGCAATAACGAGAGCATCCGTCTTGAAACCGCAAAAAGTGCGGTTGAATTCTATATTCGCCTTATGAGGCAATGCTGATAGGAGGCTTTATGAATTTTCTTGAAGGCTTTATAAGCGGTTATTCCGATTTTCTTCATGTTTTTGCTGAATTTGTTGT
>JAFOAB010000021.1 GCA_017382555.1 Clostridia bacterium | reverse complement strand
TGGTGCAGGATGTGCTTGTGAAGAGCGGCGCTGTGCTTGATAAGGGAAAAGTAAGCGAAATGCTTGGCATGAAGTGATAAATCAAAAAGGTGGATGCAAAGAAAGTCTGTTTCCTTGCATCCACCTTTAAAATTTGGTGAATGCTGAATACAGCAATATAGGAATAAACAAAATCGATAGCATACCGCGTACTCAAATCGCACTTTCCTTCTGCGCGTGGAACAAAGAATTGGTAAAACGCAGAGAATTCGAAGAATACAGCAGCACAAAGTCAACAATCTGACGAAATTACAAAAAATTCAAATTATATTCAAAAAATGCTTGTCGGAAAGAATGCCGTGTGCTATAATGCATTTGTAATAGTGTGCTCTTTTCACATAAGAACGGAGCAGCATAAATAACGGTCAAGGATCCAAAGGAGAATAAACATATATGAAATTAGGTATAGTCGGACTTCCCAACGTAGGAAAAAGCACGCTTTTCAACGCGCTGACCAATGCGGGCGCGCTTTCCGCAAACTATCCCTTTGCAACGATCGAGCCCAACGTAGGTGTTGTTGCTGTGCCGGATGCACGTCTTGACAGACTTGCAGAGATGTACAATCCCGCAAAGTACACTCCCGCAATTATTGAATTTGTCGATATCGCAGGTCTCGTACGCGGTGCGCACGAGGGCGAGGGTCTTGGCAACAAGTTCCTTTCCCACATCCGTGAGGTAGATGCCGTTGTGCACGTTGTTCGTTGCTTTGAAAACGGCGACATCATCCACGTGGACGGAAACGTCGATCCCGCCCGCGACGTTGAGACCATCAATATGGAGCTTATCTACTCCGATATCGAGCTTCTGCAGAGAAAGGCGGACAGAACCCGCAAGGCAATGAAGGGCGATAAGACCCTTCAGGCAGAGCTTGACGCCACCGAGAAGCTTATTGCCGCTCTCGATGAGGGCAAGACCGCGCGCGCCGCAGGTCTTGATGCGGACGAGCTTGAATATTTTGCAGACACTCCCCTTCTTACCCTCAAGCCCACGATCTACGTTGCCAACGTAAGCGAGGATCAGCTTGTTGCTGAGGATAAGGGTGCAGGCTACAACGCACTTGCAAGGATCGCAGCCGACGAAGGCGCAGAGCTTATTGCCGTTTGCGCAGGCGTTGAGGCAGATCTTGCCGAGATGGACGAGGAGGATCGTCAGATGTTCCTTGACGAGCTTGGCATTACCCAGAGCGGTCTTGACAAGCTTATCGTTGCAAGCTACCGTCTGCTCGGACTTATCAGCTTCCTTACCGCAGGACCCGAGGAGGTCCGTGCATGGACCATCCGCAAGGGCACCAAGGCACCTCAGGCGGCAGGTAAGATCCACTCCGATTTCGAGCGCGGATTCATCCGTGCGGAAACCGTTGCATTTGAGGATCTTGACCGCGAGGGCAGCATTGCCGCAACGAAGGAAAAGGGGCTTTACCGCAGCGAGGGTAAGGAATACGTTGTTGCCGACGGCGACGTTATGCTGTTCCGTTTCAACGTATAATTCACATTTCACGCATAAAGCCGAGGGTGCTTATCCGGTACCCTCGGCTTTATGCGTGTTTTTTTGTAAAACAGCCAAGAAAAAATGTATTTACAAAGTCAAATTCAGGAGTTATCATATTAACATAAGCAATTAAATTATTCATCTTTTTTGGAGGTATAAAATGCTTAAAAAGATCCTTTGCTTTACACTTGCGGCTATTATGCTGTGCGGAATGTCCTTTTGCGTCAGTGCAAATGAGCCTGCGGTGCCTACGGTAGTTTATGAAAACGACTTCTCCGATCCCGCAACTCTTGCCGATTTTAATCAGTTCCGCTCCGTTTGGGAAATCAAGGACGGAAAGCTTTGGATTACCGGTCCCGCAGATGACATCACCGATACCGAGACCTTTGGTCACATCATCCTCAACAAGAACGTTACCTGGAGAAACTACATAGTTGAAGCAGATATCGAGAACGTACAGACCTCCACCGGTATCGTTTGCCGCGTTAACAACGAGCTTGCCGATGCGCAGACCGCTAACAGCTTTGCAGGCTTCCTCGGCTTCCTTTCCAACAACGCGAAGAGCGGCGCAATGGGTCGCTCCAACCCCTCCGACCACACCGCGTGGGGCGGTAACTACGAGGGTTCCGTTATTGCGGCAGGAACCGATATCGGCTCCTCCGTTCATATGAAGATCACCGTGCTTGACGATACCTTTACCCTCGAGATCTTCGACCTTGACACCGGACTTGAGCTTTACAACAACATCATTGTTACCGACGAGTGGCAGTCCGGAACCGTTGGCTTCCGTGCACGCTTCAACAACGCAGGTACAGGCGCAAACTCCTTTAATACCGTTTCCTTTGATAACCTCAAGGTTACCCTTATCAATGACGAGACCGCACCCGCAACCGAAGCTGTAACCGAGGCGCCCAAGACCGAAGCACCCGCTACCGAAGCACCCAAGACCGAGGCTCCCAAGACCGAGGCTCCTAAGACAGAAGCTCCTAAGACAGAGGCTCCTAAAACCGAGGCACCCGCTACGGAAGCACCCGCAACCGATGCACCCTCAACAAGCGCTCCCACCACCGAGCCTGCTGAAGGCGCAAATATCGGCCTTATCATCGGTATTGCCGCTGCCGCAATTATCGCTGTAGTCGTTGTTATCGTAATCATCAAAAAGAAGAAATAAGCTTTAAATTGTTAAAAAGGACGGAGAATCATATTTCTCCGTCCTTTTTCTTATATTACAAGGTCAGCCGCATCGGCAATATTCATCCCCT
>JAFOAB010000282.1 GCA_017382555.1 Clostridia bacterium | reverse complement strand
CTTGCGGCATACTCTGCAGTAAGCACGGCACCGCCGACCATAACCTTGATTTCCGGTGTCTTTTCGCGAAGCAGCTTGATCGTTTTCTCCATAGCGGGGACGGTAGTCGTCATCAGAGCGCTGAGACCGACTATCGGCGCGTCTGCCTTTATTGCCGCATCGACAATTTTCTCCGCGGGAACATCCTTACCGAGGTCGATTACGTCATAGCCGTAGTTTTCAAGCAAGAGCCTAACTATATTTTTGCCGATATCGTGAACGTCACCTTCAACGGTCGCCATAATTATTGCACAGCGCTTCACGCTCTGCTTTTCTGCGGAGGCGCGCCGCTTTATTACGTCGAAGGCGCTCTTTGCTGCCTCCGCACTCATCAAAAGCTGGGGGAGGTATATCTTGTTTGCCTCATATCCCTTGCCGACCTCGTCAAGCGCGGGTATTATTTCATCATTCACAACGCTCAGCGCATCGGCAGAATCAAGCATTTTTGCGGCAAGCACAGCCGCATCCGCCTTAACACCCTTGACAATAGCGCGGCGAAGCGTGTTTTCCGCATTGTCCGTCCTCTGCTCAACCGCAACCGCACTTGCGGTAACAGAAAGCGCGGGAATTGCGGAGATATAGTCCGCACAGTCGGAATCAAGCCCCTTAAGCACACGGTACGCATGGTAAACGCGCATCATTTGTGCGGAATGGGGATTCATTATAGCCGCGGAAAGACCTTTTTCGAGCGCCATAGCAAAGAAGGCGGAATTCACCGCATCCCTTTCGGGCAGACCGAAGGAGATGTTGGAAACGCCGAGCGAGGTGTGACAGCCAAGCTCCGTTCTGATTCTGTAAAGCGCCTCAAGCGTTGTTTTTGCCGCACCGTTATCGGCACTTACGGCCATCGCAAGCGTATCAAAGATTATATCCTTTTTATCGATTCCGTATTCCGCGGCGGTTGCGAGTATTCTTTTTGCAATCTCAACTCTACCGTCAGCCGTTGCGGGAATACCGTTTTCATCAAGCGTGAGCGCAATGACGGTTCCGCCGTATTTTTTAACTGCGGGGAAGATAGCCGCCATGCTCTCAGCCTTACCGTTTACGGAATTGACGAGCGCCTTACCGTTATAAAGGCGGAGTGCCGCCTCCATTGCAAAATAGCTTGCGGTATCTATCTGCAAGGGGAGATCCGTAACGCCCTGAAGCTCGTAAACCGCACGGCAAAGCATATCCTTTTCGTCAATTTCGGGCAGACCTACGTTAACGTCAAGTATATGCGCACCGGCCTCCTGCTGCTTGATACCCTCATTGAGGATATATGCCATATCGTTTTCGGCAAGCGCCTGCTTGAAGCGTTTTTTGCCGGTAGGATTTATGCGCTCGCCGATAAGCACAGGCTCAAGCGCAAAATCTACAGCACGGGAATATGAGCTTACAACGGTAATGCCCTTGTTTTTCAGCGGAACGGGAGTTATCCCACCCACTCTCTCGGCAGTTTTTCTTATATGCTCGGGCGTTGTACCGCAGCATCCGCCGCAGAGGCGGGCACCGCCGCGCACCATCTCAGCTACGCACTCGGCGAACTCGTCCGCCGTAATGTCGAACACAGTTTTCCCGTTTTCCACCCTCGGAAGTCCCGCATTGGGCTTAACGGCAACGGGAACGGAGGCGCGCTCGCATATACGGGCAACTATGGGGGATAGCTGCTTCGGCCCGAGCGAGCAATTTGCGCCGATAGCATCGGCACCCATACCCTCAAGCATTGCAACCATAACGTCCGCATCTGCGCCCGTCATCAGCTTGCCGTTTTCGCCGTACGCGTTGGTAACGATAACGGGAAGCGTGCTGTTTTCCTTTGCGGCAAGAAACGCCGCCTTGGTTTCGTAGCTGTCGTTCATCGTCTCAATCAGGATCAGGTCGGTGCCTAGCTCCTGCGCCAGCTTCATATTGGCGGCAAACAGCGCCACCGCCTCTTCAAAGGGCAGATCCCCCAAGGGCTCCAGCAGCCGCCCCGTGGGACCCACGTCAAAGGCCACGTAGGCGTCCTTTCGCCCGCAGACCGCCTTTTTGGCGCAGTCCACGGCGGCGCGGATCAGCTCCTCGTAGTTTTCGTATTT
>JAFOAB010000281.1 GCA_017382555.1 Clostridia bacterium | reverse complement strand
GAACCAATGAACGGTAAGGATCAGAAAGCCGATCGGCTTCCAAAGGTGGTCCTTTCTTCGGATATGTGCCTGCTCGTGTGCGATAACGTGCTTCATATCCGCATCATTCATATTGAACGGAAGATATATTTTCGGCTTAATGATACCGAGAACAAAGGGAGAAACAACCCGTTCGCTCTGATAAATATTATCGCGAAGCAAAACCGCCGTCCCGATCTTGCGTCTTAACCTCGCATAGCTTATCACGGTGTAAGCGACAAGTGCAAGCATACCGATCATCCAGAACAAAGCGAACGTCGGTATCCACAGCTGAAGCGGATTTGCGCTTGTTGCGGGATCGGGTGCAAAGACGGTACCTATTACGGGATTTACTATATCGTTGACGATCTGAACACCCGTATTTATTGCTGGGGTTCTGTCGAGCATAATGTCGGGGCTTACCGTTTCCGCACTCGGGATGAGGCTTATGACGCTTTCAAGCGAAAAGGGACAGATAAGACGGAGGGCAACTATCCCCCAAAGGGCAACGGTTATCCATTTCGGTGCTTTCTTAAGTAACAGTCTCAAAAGCAAAACAACGAGAACGATCCATCCCGCGGATATGCTCATATTAACGATCTTTAAGAATATTTCCGACATAATTATTCTCCCTTCCGATAACGGTCGATCATTGCCTGAACCTCGTCAAGCTCCTTTTCCGAAATCTTCCGGTGCTTGGTAAACGCCGCAATAAACGCAGGAAGCGAGCCTTCAAAGGTCTTTTCCACCATTTCGTTTATTTCGGAAGCCTGCACCTCGTCCTTGCTTACAAGAGACGATACAATTGTGTTTTCGTTTTTGAGCACACCTCTCTCGGACAAGCGTTTGATAACGGTATACGTTGTTGTCGGCTTCCATCCGAGCCTCTCTCTGCAAAGATTTACAAGCTCACTGCTCTTTATCGGCTCGTGCTCCCACAAAATAAGGCAAAAGCGATATTCACTTTCAAATACCTTTGGTGTTTCCATATAGACAGCTCCTTTCTCTAATCTGTTAGAGTATATATAGTCTAACACATTAGAGTGAAAAAGTCAAGGAGTTTTGGCGGTTGTTTACAATTAATTTAAATATTAAAAATCTCCGCTTTTTTCTGTAACTTATTGACTTACCTCCAAAAATGTGCTATAATAAATAAAAAAGGCACAAGCCGAAAGGAGCTAAAATATGTATACGATTTACGTTGTTTTCAAATGCTTTCCGGGCAAAAGAGAGGCTTTCGTCAAGAGAGTGAGAGACGAGGGCGTGCTTTCCGCCATTCGTGCGGAGGACGGCTGCCACCGCTATGACTACTACTTCTCCGAGGAGGATGAGAACGAGATAATGCTCATCGAGGCATGGGAGACGAAACACCATCAGGAGGTCCACATCGGACAGCCCCACATGGCAACTCTCCGTTCCTTCAAGGACGAATACGTTGAGTCCACAAAGCTTGGAGAATTTGTTCTTAAATAAAAACCGCCTTTTGCGACGGGAAACCACAGGTCTCCCCTACAGATATATCATAAAAATTCGGCTGATAAAGGGTGGTTATCATAAGGAAGTTAAACCCACCGAAATTTTC
>JAFOAB010000280.1 GCA_017382555.1 Clostridia bacterium | reverse complement strand
GCCGCAGATTTTATCATTGACGCCTGCAAAAAATACGGCAAGGAGCTTACCGTTGTTGCCATAGGCCCCTTTACAAACATTGCACGCGCAATAAAAAAGAACCCCACCGCGCTCGGTCTTGCCGACAAGGTGGTTATTATGGGCGGTGCGTACTTCAGGCAGTATGCGGACTGGAACGTAACGTGTGATGCGGAAAGCGCCGCCGTTATGTTTGACGCGCTCGATAATCTCGAATGTATCGGTGCCGACGTTACGCATATGCTTGACATCGGAGATAAGAGGGCGGATATAATCGCCTCCCGCGCTTCCGATAGCGGTCCAAGGGGGCTTATCAGCCGCCTTTATGCCGAATGGAGAGCGAAAAATCCGAACGACAACACCGTGCTTCACGATCCGCTTGCCGTATATTACGCTCTGCATCCCGAGGTCTGCACCGTAAAAGCAGCACATATTGCCGTTATTACCGAGGGCTACGGTCGCGGTATGACACTGAATGCGGACGCATACGGAAAGGCTTATATGAATCCCGCCTTTGACGGACGGAATACCGCACGGCGCGCGCTTGTTGCCGACGGCGTAGACGCCGAGGGATTTATCGGACTTTTTATGAGGCTTTTTGAGTAACTGCTTTGTTTTTCGGAACAAAATATGC
The DNA here is from genome assembly GCA_017382555.1 of Clostridia bacterium. GTDB lineage: Bacteria > Bacillota > Clostridia > Oscillospirales > CAG-272 > RUG12395. The sequence goes on along the minus strand of JAFOAB010000280.1, from coordinate 890 downwards.
GCTTTTGATGTTGATAAAAGCCACATTGTGTGGTAACATAAATTAAAATGTTAAAATTTTAACTTGAGAGGTTGAAAATATGGGATTTCTTACAGGAAAGACAGTAATCATCACCGGCGGTGGACGCGCAGAGCCCCTTAAGGACGGCTCCGCAGGCTCTATCGGCTACGGTATCGCGATCGCGTACGCAAAGGAAGGCGCTAACATCGTTATCACCGGCCGTAACGTACAGAAGCTGGAGGATGCAAAGGAGGAGCTTGAGCGCCTTTACGGTGTTAAGGTTCTTGCCATTCCTGCAGACATCAGCGCAGGCCAGGATAACGAGGCAGTTGTTAAGAACGTTGTTGACACCACTATGGCAGAGCTTGGCAGAATCGACGTGCTTATCAACAACGCACAGGCTTCCGCAAGCGGTGTTACCATTGAAAACCACACCACCGAGCAGTTTGACCTTGCTCTCTACTCCGGTCTCTACTCCACCTTCTACTATATGAAGGCTTGCTACCCCTACCTCAAGGAGACCAAGGGAAGCGTTATCAACTTTGCTTCCGGCGCAGGTCTCTTCGGCAACTACGGTCAGTGCTCCTACGCAGCGGCAAAGGAAGGCATCCGCGGTCTTACCCGTGTTGCGGCTACCGAGTGGGGCAAGGACGGCATCAACGTAAACGTTGTTTGTCCTCTTGCTTGGACCTCCCAGCTTGAAAAGTGGAAGGAGTACAACCCCGAGGCATTTGCCGCAAACGTTCATATGCCCCCCATGGGTCACTTCGGCAACTCCGAAATGGAGATCGGCCGCGTTTGCGTACAGCTCGCTAACCCCGACTTTAAGTATATGAGCGGCGAGACCCTCACCCTCGAGGGCGGTATGGGACTTAGACCTTAAGCGAGCT
>JAFOAB010000279.1 GCA_017382555.1 Clostridia bacterium | reverse complement strand
CGTTCCTTACGTATCTCGTCGCAAAGACGAACGTATTCACCCGCTTTTTTAAGAATCTCCTCGTCCATACGCTCGTAAATCTGATAAGCGTATATCTCGCCCTTTTCCGTTCGAGATACGTTTTCGTTAAGCTCGGAGCGAAGCTTTGTTATGCATTCGCACAAAGCATATGCGGCATTTGCGGCACTTACCTCGCTTTCCGAGGTTCCAAATGCTGTGCAAAGCTTGCGTAGCTTATCGGGGTAAAGCACGTGCGTATACATGCTTTTGGCGCGCTCGGGTAAGTTGTGCGCCTCGTCAATGAGAACCCCGTAATTTTCGCGTTTAACGCAAGAAGAAAGCGCACGGCACTCCGTATCGAAATATCGTCTGAAATAAACTCTTGGATCGAAAAAATAGTTGTAATCGCATATTATAACGTCACAATACTCGGAAACCTCAAGCGAAAGCTCATATGGACAAACCTGAAATTTATCAGACGCTTGCATTATATCTTCTTTACTTATAAAACGAGTTTTATTAAGCAAATAAAGAATAGCATCGTATACACGCCCGTAAAAGCCGTGGGAGAGCGGGCACGTCTCACACTTATTTATGGTTATGGGAAACGATTCGCTCGCTTCGGTCGATTCGGTGCCTCTTTTATGAGAGCAAAGCTTTTCCTTTGCAGTCATGGAAACTGCACGTACACAAAGCTTACCGCCGGAAATTGCCTTAAGTGCATTATCAGCCGCAAGCTGTGCTGTAGTTTTGGGAGTAAAGTAGAAAAGCTTATCGATATATTCGTTACCAAGAGCGCGAACGGAAGGGAATAGCGCGGAGACCGTTTTACCGATGCCGGTAGGCGCCTCGCACAAAAGTCTCGTGCCATCCTTCATCGACCGATAAGCCTCGATCATAAAGTCACTCTGACCCTCACGTTTTTTAGGGAAAGGAAATTTTGCCGCTGCAGATTCCTTAATTCTTACGTCCTTGCGCTCAATTTCAAAGTAAATCAGCTCGGCGGCACGATGAATTAGGGTGTCGAGGCAGGAATATAACTCATTTGCCGACATATCAACGGCATAATGCGCATCAGCACTTCGCGGAGCATATTTAATTATCAGCTCGCCATCGACCTCATAGCCGTATGCCTTTGAAAAAACGGCACAAACGGCACAAAGCCTGGTGGCTCTTACTGCCTTAAAGTCATCATCCACGCTCTCTCTGCCGCCCTGAGAGGCAAAGGAGAATATATGCAGCACATTGCCCGTTCGCTTTAAAAGCTCGGCACATGCGGTTATAGCGTACGTAATACCCTTGTAGGTTATTCTGCAGCTCGCACCTGCGTATTGCTCAGCATCGGGATCTCTCTCCGCTGCCGTATCACACATCGCAAGGCTCTGCTTTGATTTTTCAAAAACAGGCTCAGGCTCCGCAATACTGCCGCTACGCATGCCGAGATTCATAAGCTCGTCAACGGTTATGTATACTGTTTTTCTCTCGGGCGAATACTGCATAGCCTACCTCACTTTCTAATTTATAATAACACAAACATTCCGTTAATGCAATAAAAGAAATGAAAAAAAGCACCCAAGCGATTGCTTGAGTGCTTTTGGTGACCCCTACGGGAATCGAACCCATGATTGCGCCGTGAGAGGGCGCCGTCTTAGCCGCTTGACCAAGGGGCCTTGGTGCGGAACGTGTATTAGTATAACACAAGGTTTTTGAAATTGCAATAGGTTTTTGAAAAATTTTTAAAAAAATTTTAAAAAGTTTTTCATAGCATTTCCGCAAGGTAGCAAAGGTCGCTTAATCTGTATATTTCATGGTCGGGGCAAACAGCCTTACCAAGACCGTAACGGGCAAAAACGAAGGGAATTCCCGCAGAACGCGTGGCCGCCTCATCTCCCGCCGTATCACCAACGTAAATGGGATTATGAAGAAAGTTACGCTCAATAACTAATTTGATATTATCCGCTTTATGAAGACCGGTGCCGCCGTAGCACTCAAAATCGGTGAAGAGAGAAGCGATATGGAAGGTTTCCAAAAAGCTTTCGATATATCCGCTACCGCAATTAGATACGATAAACAGCTTATGCCTCTTGGAAAGCTTATTTAGAACCTCAAGACATCCTTCATATAAAACAACGCCCTTGGGATCACCGTTTTCATCGGTGAATTTATAATCAGAGCTTGAGGAGGACATAACTGAAACGATATCATCCGCAATTTTAGGATCGATGCCATCATCAATCAATTCAGCCTTGATGGTAAACATCGTCATACCCATATAATGAAGCGCTTTTTCGTAGGTCATCGAAAAATCAATGCCCTTAGCCCTGAATGCGTCATTCCAAATCATATAAGTAGCACCGGTGGAATTCCAGAGGGTGCCGTCTAGATCAAATATTATTCCGTCAATCATTTTTAACTATTTTCCCATTCTTTTCCGCAATTTCATAAGCAAGGACCGCAGCAGCGGATACCGCAGACAGAGAGGAGCCTGCATATCGGGCATAATCGATTCTTATTTTATCGGTACACTCGGATAGTAAGGAAGATGATATTCCGCGCTTCTCACCACCGACTACAAGCATCAAGGGAAGCGTGAGGGGATGATCGCAAAGAGAAACCGCATCCTTCTCACAAGCGGCGCAAACAGAAAAGCCTAAATCACGAACAGCGCGTGCGGCATCAATGAGATCGCATCTATAAAAAGGTATACGCTCTGATGCTCCGGCAGATGAGCGACACACAACGCCATCGGCACCGAAAATATATCGATTTGGAAGTACAACACCTGCACAACCAAAGGCATATGCGCTTCTGATGGTGAAGCCGAGATTATAAGGGTCCTCAATGCCTTCAAGCGAAAGATACCATGAATCCTTATGCTGTGCCGCATCGTTTATTAAAGCTGTAAGATCGCCGCAATCACGATGGGAGAAAATACCGACAACACCACCGTGAGTGTCGGTATTGCATATTGCGGTTACATCGCTTTCATCACAAATAACTAAATCAAAGCCGAGCGAGACCGCTCTGCCGTTAAGCCAGCTATATTCATATCTTTTTTTTGAAACGCGGGCCTTGGAAAATAGCACACGGATAACAGAACGGCCGTTAACACAGGATTCGATTCCGCAAATAGCGCTTTTTACGGCATTAAAGCCCTCGAAAATTAACTCTTTACTATCCATTACAATACCGTTTCTCTCAGTTTTAGAAGATTTTAACACAGCGGGAGGGAAGTGTCAAGAAAAAAGGGAATAAGCTGCAGCATTTTTTAATATCATTAATTTGATAAAACATCCAAAGGAGCAAGTATGCCTATTTTCGAGGAGCGATGTGAGGTATTGGCAAACTACATAATAAAAAACAATGCAACGGTGAGACAAGCCGCTCTTATAAACGGGATAAGCAAAAGCACAGTTCACAAGGACGTTTCCGAAAAGCTGAAAACTGTAAACCGAGGACTTTATACGGACGTCAAACAAGTGCTCGATAAAAACAAAAGCGAAAGGCACCTCCGCGGCGGCGAAGCAACGAAGAACAAATATGCGAAAATAAGAGAAGATAAAAAGAATACATAGATAAGCTCATAAATAGCGAAATATAAAACGAAAAACGCGCAGAGAGGTTGTAAACGAGGTGGATCTCAACGCCAACGCAATTATACAAAATGCAAATTTTGTATAATTGGGGGAATCCTTAAAGATGCCAATTAGCATATTTTGTATTATATACATCATTTTTCGTCGAATTACACACCTATTCCGGCAAGCAAACATGCCCACGAATCGCATTTGCATTATATTTAAACCGACGTTTCATGAATTTATCGCTGAACAAACGCTCACTAAAATCACAAGGCACTGCGCCGAGCTACCCACCATCAGGTTCCACGCGATGCCGGTTTCGGATATCATCCGATTTGCTGGCAAAATAATATTTCACACATAACCATCTATGGATCTTCTTCCTATTGTGCACAAAACATTCCCCGTGCGCAACCGACCAATAAGATATTCTTAGGGATATAATTCTGCACGGTATATTCAATTAACAAACAAAGCTAAATTTAACGTGTAAATACGTTCTTCAGGTGAAATT
>JAFOAB010000278.1 GCA_017382555.1 Clostridia bacterium | reverse complement strand
GCAAACGATATTTCCTACCGCGTAAAGAACTATCCCATGTTTACGGTTCTCCGCGTTCTCACCCCCGGTGCTTCACCGGAGCACGGCTCGCTTCTCAGACTTGCCTATAAGCGCGCGCAGGGCGATTGCTACACGGAATGGATACTTGAAACGTACTAAGGAGCCAATATGGATCTTAAAAAGTTCAAAATGATATCCGCGATCCTCCTGGCGGTGGCATTGCTGTTTTTGTCGGTAATTATGATAATTAACAAAAACAAAGCCGACAATCTGCCGTATTCCGCGGCGGAGGATTTGAGCGCACTGCTTGCCTCCTGCGGTGTAACGCTCTCCCCCGATACCGTTCCCTTGAAGCGTGAAAGACTTCCCGTCTATTCCCTTCCCGCTGTTGACGGGGTTGAAGCGCAAAGGATTGCGGAGACGCTTGGCTCAAGCACACGCATTGCCGCAAATCTGACAGAGGACGGATATCGCTTCCGCCTTGAAAACGGCGCGATGGCGGATATCAGCAGATACCTCAACGTTTCCTACGGTCTTAACGGCACAAATGCCGATTACACGGTCGCATATCCCCCCACCGATGTCGCAAAAGAAAAGGCGGATGCATTTATTTCCCGTTTTTATTCGGCATCCGCAAATGACGATGCCCTGCTGTGCAGCTACGTGCTTGCGGAATACGCATCCATGGGAAGCAACACTCTGCTTAAATTCGATATTTACCTAAACGGCACCAAAATACACGGAAGCGCACTTACCGTTTACCAAAACGCAAACGGAGATATTCTCAATGCATCGGGAAGCTGTGCCTTTTCCACACTAAAAAAGGAAAGCGGCTTCAAGCATTACGGCATCATAAATATACTGAAAACGGAGTTCGACAGCATCAAAGCAAACGGTGCCATCGGTACGGAGATCGAAAGCATAAAAACGTATTACGTTATGCGCCGATCTGCGGACGGAGAGCGCATACTGCTCCTCCCCGCCTGGGAAATCAAATACACCAACGGCGAAACCCGTCTTTATGACGGAGTATACAGCGAATCCCCGTAATTTTTTCGTCGAAAAAACGTTTTTTAGTTGTAAATTTTTTAAAAAGACCTTTATTTTTTAATAACTCTATGCTACAATATACAGAGAATAGATAATTAAAAGGCACAATATGCAGTTTTTACTGCTAAGCGAAGAAAGGATGCGCAAACGCGCTTTTAGCGATATGGAAGAAAAGATCGTAATAAACGGCGGAATACCCCTGCGAGGCTCCGTCAGCATCAGCGGCTTTAAAAACGCCGCGCTTCCCATAATTGTTGCAACCGTCCTTACGGCGGATGTTTGCGTGCTTGAAAATATACCGGCAATTCGCGACGTTGAGAAGGCCCTTGAAATACTTTCCGCCATGGGCGCGAAGGTTAAGATGCTTGGCCGAACAACCGTTGAGATAGATACCAAGAACCTTGAATGCGGCACCTCTCCCGCACAGCTTGTAAGCAAGCTTCGCGGCTCTACATACCTTATCGGCGCCGAGCTCGGCAGATTCGGCAGAGCGCACGTGGGCTGGCCCGGAGGATGCGATATCGGTAACAGACCGATCGACCAGCACATCAAGGCTTTTGAGGCTCTCGGAGCTACCGTTACCACCGATAACGGATATATCGACGTAATTGCCGAAAACGGCACCAAGGGCAACTCCATTTATTTTGACACCACCTCCGTCGGTGCAACGGCAAACAGTATTCTTGCCGCAGTATTTGCCGAGGGAACCACTATAATCGAAAACCCCGCAAAGGAGCCCCACATCGTTGACCTTGCAAACTTCCTTAACACCTGCGGCGCAAATATCAGCGGCGCGGGCACGGACGTTATCAAGATCAAGGGCGTTGAAAAGCTTCACGGCTGTACATACAGCATCATCCCCGATATGATCGAGGCGGGTACGTTTATGATCGCCGCGGCCGCAACGGGTGGCAGAGTTCGTGTGGACGG
>JAFOAB010000277.1 GCA_017382555.1 Clostridia bacterium | reverse complement strand
GCAACAGCCTCGATGCGCTTAAGCTGGCTGTTATCCGCAACGCTCATCAAAACAAAGGCGATGCAGGCGATAATAGTACCGAAAAGGATAAAGGGACTGCGCTTGCCCATTTTAGACTTGCACTTATCGGAAAGCGTGCCGAACAGCGGAAGCAGAAACAGCGCAAAAATATTATCCATAGCCATAATGATACCGGACCAAGTCTGTCCGAGACCGAACTTATCGGTAAGGATCTTCGGAACTACCGTGTCATAAGCTTGCCAAAAGGTACAGATAAGAAAAAAAGCAAAACCTACGAAAAACGTGCGTTTGTAATTAAGCTTCATTATTTTCTCCTCGCAATATTTTAATATTATTTTAGCACACAAAAACAGAAAAGTAAAGCATTTACATATTGACTGTAAAAAAGGTTTTTGATAGAATACTAAAAAAGAAATTAAGGTGCCCATAATGGTAGAATACAAGATAATTTCCGTCGATCTTGACGGTACGTTGCTTGACGGGGTTATGACCGTCAGTAAAGAAAATATCGCTGCAGCAGAGAAGCTTGTGCAGAGAGGCGTGCTTATTGTCCCCAACACCGGCAGAGCGTATATTGAAATGCCCGAAATAATCAAGGAGCTACCCATCTTCAGGTACTATATATATTCAGACGGTGCTGTTATCTACGATAAATTAACAGGTGAAAATATATACACGTGCCTTACGGCAGAGCTTGGCAAAAAGGTGACGGACGTTCTGGAAAAATACAGAGCGTATCCGATCGTACACGCGAACAACGCAACCTACGTTGATGCCGAAAGAACCAATAACACGGATATGCTCCGGTGGCGCCTTGGCGATGGCTTTCGCCGCGTGATATACGATACCGCAACCAAGGTTAGCGACTTTTGGAGCTTTTGCCGTTCGCTTGATAAAATAGAGATGGTTTGTGCGTTTTTCGAGACAGACGAAGCGCTTCAAGCCTGCCACGCAGAGCTTGCGAAGCTCGGAATGCTGCACATCGCCTCCACAGCCGCCGCAAATATCGAGCTTTTCTCCATCGACGGAGGCAAGGGCAGCTCGCTTTTAAAGCTTGCTGACAGTCTTGGTATTCCGCATGAGGCAACCATTGCAGTAGGCGACAGCACCAACGACAGCGATATGATAATAAAGGCGGGTCTTGGCATAGCTATGGAAAATGCCTGCGACGAGCTGAAGGCTTTAGCGGATACCACCGCCTGCAAAAACACGGAGCATATACTCAAATATCTGCTTGATAGGTATTTTTAACGCCCTTCCCCTTCACATCATTCTCACATTTTTTTGTTGCATTCAACACAATTCTATGCTAACATATTGACATTAAACTACATTGGAGGTATCGATGAAAAGAAAACCTTTGCTGTTCTCTGTATGTTACCTCACCCTGCTTACAATGTTCACCGCGTGGATACTGCTTGACCAGTTTGTTATTGTCCGCACGTATTCCGTAGATCCGCCTGTAACTGTGGCGCCCGTTACCGAGGCACCTATCGGTGACGATCCGATAACCGAGGAGCTTCAAACGGAGGAGCCCGTACCCGCGGAAACCGATCCGCCCTTTGAAACGGTTATAACGGACCGCTCCTACATTTGCGAGGAGTTTTCAATTATAATTACCGAGGAACGATATCTGCAAACAACGCTGTATATTGCCGAGGTAATTCTCACCTCTCCCGATCAGCTTAAAGCCGCTTTCGCGTTCAACACCTACGGGCGCAACGTAAAGGATACGGTGCAAAACACCGCAGAGGCTGTTAATGCCGTATTTGCCGTAAACGGAGATTACTACGGCTACCGCAAGTCAGGCTACGTTATCCGTAACGGCATGCTGTACCGCGACAGTGTTTATTCCGCAACTCAAGAAGCGCTGATAATCGGCTATGACGGAACGCTCAGCTCCGTTTACGAAAAGAACGTACCCGCACAGCAGCTCCTTGACGAGGGTGCAATGCACGTCCTCTCCTTCGGTCCTACGCTTATTCAGGACGGTCAGATCCTTAACAACAATCTTGAAAGCCGAGATAAAAAGGCAAATCCACGCTGTGCCGTGGGTATGATAGAGCCGCTTCACTACATTTTTGTCGTTGCAAACGGACGCACGTCCGAGGACAGAGGTCTGACAGCCTTGGAGCTTGCGCGTGTATTCCAGAAGTTCGGCTGTAGCTTTGCCTATAATCTTGACGGAGGAGGCTCCGCCACGATGGTATTTATGGGCAACGTGCTGAACGACCCTCGTTCCGGCAAGGGAGAAGCCAAGGAAAGAGAGGTAAGTGACATTGTCTACATCGGGGCCCCGTAATATATCAAAAATATTGAATTCCTACCTCATCGCATTTGGCTTTTGTTCTCTGTTCGCTATAATATACGAATCGTTTGCAAAGGGCATCATATCCTTTTGGATGCTGTGTATGCCGCTTGTTCCCTTCTTTTTGGGTGCTGTACCGGCGCTCATATTCGAAAGAAAGCAAGCACCGATATCCGACCTTGCGCTCCAGCTTTGGAACTGCGGCGTAATAACACTGACGGTCGGCTTTCTGCTGAACGGAATTTTCGACATCTTCGGCACGTACTTTGATATGTTCAATATATTCGCGATAAGTGGTGGCGTACTGCTTGTTTTGGGTGTAGCGGTGCATATCGTGAAATTCAGAAAAAACAGCTAATACCAAAGCTCCCGACAGAATTTATCTGTCGGGAGCTTTTTGTTGTAGGGCAGGCTTGCTCCCGCCGTTATTTGTAGCGTTTCCGATTGTTTGTTTCTCCTAAAATATAATCAATGCTTGTGTCATAATATCTTGCTAATTTAATCAAAACCTCTGTCGGAATGTCATTTTCACCGGTTTCGTATTTTGAATACCCCGTTTGC
>JAFOAB010000276.1 GCA_017382555.1 Clostridia bacterium | reverse complement strand
TTGGTGGTGCGGCTGTCGGATTCGCCCTGATACCACAAAACGCCCTTTACGGAGAAGGGGCAGATGCGGCGCACCATGGTGGACCACAGACCGCCCGGTCTGTCGGGGGAATACTTGCCGTAGGGCATACCCTTTGCGTATTTTGCAACGGTGATATCGTGCGCGGTGGCAAACTTGTTGCCGAAAAGACGAGTGTTTTCAAAGGTATCGTCGGTGGAGCGGCACTGTATCTCCATCTCCTTTGTAAATCTTGCAAATTCCTTTTCATACTCCTCGTCGGAGATTGCGGAAAGTGCGTTTTTGTACGCCTGCATCTCGTTTGCAAGCGTGGGCTCGCTTTCGCAATCCTCATAGGGGATAAAGGTGCGGATAACTCTGCCGCCCCAGTTGCAGCTGATTATGCCTACGGGAACGTCGAGCTCTGCGCGCAGGAATTTTGCATAGTAATAGCCGATGGCGGAAAAGTGCAGTGCGCTCTCCTCGGTGCAAATCTGCCATTCGGTGTCCTTGTTATACACGGGCTCGAAGTGGCGGTTCCAGCACAAAAAGCCCTCCTTCTGACGCTTTGGGACGTTAAAAAAGCGTATAAGGCTGTCCTCGGCGTGCTTTGCCTCGTCAAATCCGTTTTGGGTGCGGAAGAGGGGCATCTCCATATTTGACTGACCGGATGCAATAAATACCTCACCGACGTAAACGTCGGAAAGGGTGCATTTTTCGCCGTTAAGGTCGATATCCACGGTGTAGGGTCCGCCTGCCTCAAGCGCGGGAAGCGTGATAAGCCAGCCCCATTTGGTAGCTTCGGAGCTTGCGGTGTTGCCGCAAAGCGTTGCCGTTGCAACGCCCTCGCCCGTACCGAAGATGCGGATGGGCTTGTTTCTTTGGAATACCATCCCGTTTTGGAAGATAGATTCAAGCTTCATAATATTACCTCTCAGAAAGAATCAGCAGTTAATAAACAAAAAAGCAAACCGCTTGTCATCCTCGAGCGGAGAGCCTGCAGATCCTTCGGTCGCGATGCTCCCTCAAGGATGACAGCAAGGCTCGTAGCGAAGGATCTCGCGGTTTGCTTAAAGACATATCGAGCGTAAGTTCTGCCCTGAATTTTAAATAGTGGAAACGGGTGCGCGGCGCAGCCAAAGGCCATAGCGCGTACCGTCGTTGTTGCCGCACTGTGCTACGGCAAGGAATGTGTTTTCGTGCACCCACATGGCGGGCCAGATCGCAAAGCTCTCCTCGCCCTTATAAAGTGGGAACTCCGTAACGCGCTCAAAATCCGCCTCGGTGATATCCTTGCAGTTTTCAAGCGTTATCGGCTTTTTGGAGATTATTACGTTCATCGTGCTGTTGAAAACGGCGTTTCTTCCCGTGGTTGCACCGCTGTTTTCGTTTGCCTGACAGCTTACGGCAAGTCTGCCGTCGGGAAGCAGGGTGACGTAAGGCGCACCTGCGTAAAGCCCCGTCTGAGTGGGCTTAAACACGGTAACCGGCTCGGACCATTTGATTCCGTCTTCGGAAAAGAGCATTTGGGTAATGAAGCGGTAATTCTTGTCCCAATTCGCTTCAATTACCATAGCCATTCCGCCGCCCTGCATGGGGCAGACAACGGGCATACCGTCACGGCTTGCGTGCTTTACGCCGTCGCAGGCAACGATAGGCTCGCCGAATCGCTTGGTCTCGAAATCAAAGACGTGAACCATAATGTACTGGCTCTGAAGGCTCGGCACGTATGGGAAATCCGCATCTGCGGGGCCTACGCAATCGTTTGCGTAGTAAACGGCCATTCTGCCGTCGGGCAAAAAGACCATATGCGGCTCCCAAAAGCCGCTGAAGCTGTTATCCTCGCGCTGCAATTCGCAGAGGATGATGGGGGCGCCAAAGGTCTTGCCGCCGTCCTCACTTAACTGATAGCGGATGGAGGTGTAGAACTTCTCTGCGGTGTTAAGGCTATGTGCGCGGTATGCTATCATCAGGCAGTTTTCGGCATACTCGATGACGTTTGCATTGGCGATGCACAGCTTATCGCCGAGGGGACCGAGCTGCGGCTCGGTCTTTTTGCCGAGATGGTTCCACGTAAGACCGCAATCCTCGCTCTCCGCAAGGCAGAGCGCGTTTGCGGAATCGTATGCGGCAAGCAGCTTGCCGTTTTTGAGGGTTATAAGTCTGCCGTAGCCGCCGTTGTCTATTTTAATTTGTTCCTTTTCCCAGGTAAGCATAATTTGTCCTTTACTTAATTGTGTCAATGGGTGCTCGACGGATGTAGAGACCCGTCACACCGGTGGAGAGATTTGTTCCGATATCCGCAACGCAGATAAGATATCCGTTATGCACGTGCATTGCCGGCCAAATAGAGCGAGTTTCCACACCCATGGAGAGCGGGTTTTCCATTACCTTGACAAAGCTTTTTTCGTTTACGTCCTTGCAATTTGCAAGAGTAATGGGTTCTTTGGAAATATATACGTTCATCTGACTATTCTGTACGAGGTCGCTTGACATGGTCGCACCGCTGTACTGTGTTGCCTGACAGCTTACGGCAAGTCTGCCGTCGGGCAGGAGCGCAACGTAGGGAGCGCCCGCGTAATGTCCCTTCTTCGTGGGACTTATTACGGTAACGGGGTCGCTCCAGTTGATTCCGTCCTCGGAAAAGAGCATTTGAATGATAAAGGCGTAGTTTTTATCCCAGTTTGCCTCAATTACCATTACCATACCGCCGTCGCTTAAGCTGCACACTACGGGCATACCGTCGCGGCTCTTGTGGTCAACGCCGTTGGAGGCGATGGTGCCCTTATCGAAGGTCTCCGTTTCGTAATCGAAAACGTGTACCATAATGTGCTGATAAGCACCGGAGGGAACGTAGGGGTAATCCGCATCCTGCGGACCGATGCAATCGTTTGCATAATACATGGCAAGTCTGCCGTCCGGCAGGATCACCATATGCGGCTCCCAGAAGCCCTTAAAGTCCGTATCGTTACGCTGATATTCAACAACGATAACGGGATCTCCAAAGGTCTTTCCTCCGTCCTTGCTTATCTGATAGCGGATTGAGGTGTAGAAATTCTTCGTGGAGTTCGTGGGGCTATGTGCGCGGTAGGCAACCATAATGTCGCCGTCACCGTACTGAATAACGTTTGCGTTTGCATAGGTAAGGGTATCTCCGAGCGGGGTCCTTGCGGGCTTGGTTACGGTAACTGTGTTCGCCCAGCCGCTTCCGTCATTCGTGCTTATCGAAAACTTGATGCCGCCGTTGGAGTATCCCACGGCAAGCTCGCCCGTTTTAAGCGTGGTCATACGCGCGTATCCGCCCGCACTTAACAGTATCTTGCTTTTTTCCCATTCAAGAACGGGACTAAGCTCCTCGCCCGAGTCAAACGCAAGCGTAACGGGTACTCTGCAATTACCTTCGTCGGTGCCCGAGAGATTTTCGATAAAGTATTCGACGGCGGCGCGGGTCTCCTCCTCGCCTCTGCCGACGATGTACAGGGAATTACATTCAACGCCGATGTAGAACTCGCCGGATTTCAGCTTTTTGCGGAAGGCGGTTGAGGCATCGCGGTCCGTTCTTCCGACAACGATTTCAAAGGCTTCTGCCTTCTCCGCAGGTCTTTCGCTATCCTTTACGTAATCGATGGAGATTTTCAGCTGCTCGCGGAAATAGCGGTGCAGATAAAATGCGGTATCGTGTCCGTATTCCTCGTTTGCGGCATATACGATGGTGTACTGCGATTTTCCATTTTCACCGATAACAAGCTCGGTGGGCGCGGGAGGCTCGGTGCTTGCGGGAGCCTCCGTGGTTGTCGGCTCTGTTGTAACGGCGGGCTTTTCCGTGCCGCCGCAGGAGACGGCACAGAGAAGCGTGATG
>JAFOAB010000275.1 GCA_017382555.1 Clostridia bacterium | reverse complement strand
CCTTCCTCGCGCATTTTTAATATCTCATCTTCATGGTCTAACATTCGTCTGTATTCTCTTGGCATAAAAAATCCTCCTATGGTAGTTTTCTTAATTCTACCATAGGAGGTCTTTTTTGTCACTGTCCGTTTTTAACGGATCGGTTCAAAGCGGCGCTCTTTCTTTAATGTCTTTTATGGCTGAGAAGATTTGAAGGGAGCGCTCGGAAAAGCGTTCGGGGAACGGTACAACATGCGTGTACAGGCGGTTTTTTGTAATATATCTTCTACCTTGATAAATTTAACGAGGGTTGCATTTGGCTGTGTGCCGTGTTACAATTAAAACAGTTTAACTGAGACTTTTTTATGCCATCGGAAAGGAATTAGTGCTATGTGTAGAAGATTTTACGTGATATTTGCTCTGTTACTTTGCCTTGCCCTGTGTGCTTGCGGGGATACGGCGGATATATCTTCCTATCTGACGGATGATTCCGATGTTGTTCCGATAACGGATGCTGCTTCCGATAATACTGCGGAAAATACCGCAGTTACGACTGTGCCGGTCACGGAATGCCCACACGCCTTTGGTGAATGGACGGTATCGAAGGCGGCGACGTGCAGCGACAAGGGCGAGGAGAAGCGCACTTGTACCTGCGGAGCACAAGAAACGCGTGAGCTTGCTGCGGTTGCCCACGCCTATGGCGAATGGGCGATATCGAAGGCGGCGACCTGCACCGAAAAGGGCGAAGAGAAGCGTACCTGCGCCTGCGGAGCGGCTGAAACGCGTGAGCTTCCCATGGTAGCGCATACATACGGTGAGTGGGCTGTATCCAAGGCCGCAACCTGTACCGAGAAGGGAGAAGAAAAGCGCACTTGTGCGTGCGGCGCTGCGGAAAGTAGAGAGCTTCCTCTTACCGACCATAATTTCGGTGGATGGATCATAATCAAAGAACCTAACTGCAAGGAAACGGGCAAGGATGAGCGCACTTGTGATTGCGGCAAGGTTGAAACCCGCGAAACTCCTATCGGAGGACATATAGTAAAAATTATAGAAAAGACCGAAGCGACCGCTACAACGAATGGCGGTGTGACCTATAACTGCGAGATCTGTGGTACGACTTATACGGAAACACTGTATGCCACAGGCTCTGTGGGACTTAAGTATGAGCGGAACAGCGACGGCACCTACACAGTTGTCGGCGTTGGCACGTGCAAAGACGCGGATATCATTATTCCTGCCTACTATAACGGCGGAAAGGTCGTTGCTATAGGAGAGGCTGCATTCAGTTCGGCTAAAATAAAAAGTATCGTAATTCCGGATGGAGTTACACGTATCGGCAGCCTTGCATTTTCCAGCTGCAAGTCTTTGGAAAGTGTCACGCTTCCGAAAACCCTCAAGGTTATAGAGTCGTATCTTTTCACCTACAGTTCCGGACTTAAGAGTATTACAGTGCCGGAGGGCGTAGAGGTGATCAAGTGCGGAGCATTCAAAGTGTGCAAGGGACTTGAGAGCATTTCTTTGCCGAGCAGCCTGGGAGTCATTGAAGAAGAAGCATTTGGCTACTGTTCGGCTCTAAAAAGCATTACCATACCGAACGGCGTTGTATCTATCGGAGACGATGCATTCATAAATTGCCAATCGTTGACTAGCGTTACTATACCGCCAAGCCTTACTCGCGTTGGTATCAATGGATTCGGTTTCTGCGAAAATATAGAGACTGTTCACATAACGGATGTGGGAGCTTGGTGCGAGATCGAGTTTGACGGATCGGGTGCAAATCCATTGAGCGTTGCTTATCGCTCAATACTTTATTTGAACGGAGAGAAAGCAACGGATATCGTTGTGCCCGCAGGGGCCACAGCAGTCAAGCCCTATGCTTTTTATAATTACTATGGGCTTACAAGCATAGTGATGCCCGAGGGGGTTGAGTCCATTGGTCATAGTGCGTTCAGAGACTGCCGCAATCTTGTAAGCGTTACTATCCCAAATAGCGTTAAGGAGATCGGCGAAAACGCTTTCATGGCTTGCAAAAGCCTTGTCTCCGCTGTCGTACCGTACGGCGTTAAGGTGATCAACAATGGTGTTTTCCATTATTGTGAAAGCCTAAAAAGCGTGGTAATACCGAGCAGTGTTACTACAATTTCTCCCAACTTGTCATATAATGTCTACAGTGCTTTCTATGGTTGTAAGAGCCTGACGGAGATAAAGATACCCGATAGCGTAACCGTGATCGGGCACAGTGCGTTCCAGAATTGCAGCGGCTTGACGGAGATAACTTTGCCGGACAGTGTAACAACGATTGGAGAAGCGGCGTTCCTCGGTTGCAAAGGCCTTAAGTCAATAAGGCTGCCGGGCGGCCTTGCCGAAGTGCCGCATCAATTGGTAGCGTATTGCGAGAAGCTGACAAGTATATACTTTAACGGAACAAAGCAGAGATGGAATTCTATCATGAATACATCCGAAGTTCATGATTACGGAACGGGAGATTATACCGTTTATTGTACGGACGGAGAGATTAAAAAGTAAATAACATATAAAAACCGCACGCACGGGCGGTTTTTGATAGGCTGAGAGCCGCAAGCATTTTTGTGTGTTTTGTAAATCGGTTATTTACGTTTTTCTTAATAAGTACTGCTGCGTATCCTTAAATATCAAGAAATAGTTTTAAAATAGTTGCGTATTTTTATTGGAATTGTGCAATCGTTGTGGTAAAATAACTTCATACATAAAAAAAGGGGTGCGATATGAAAAAAATGTTCAGCGGTGCAGGGTGGAATAGGCTAACGCGCTTATATATTGCGGATATGGCGGCTGTTGTGTTGATAGCAACACTTACGGCGTGCAATGCTCAGGTGCAGCCGAGCGTGACGGAGCCGACGGGGACGGTAGAGGTAACGGTAACAACGGAAGCGCCCGTAACAACGGAGGCGCCCGTAACGACGGAGGCGCCCGTGACAACGGAAGCACCCGTAACGACGGAAGCGCCCGTGACAACGGAGGCGCCCGTAACAACGGAGGTACCCGTAACCACGGAGGCGCCCGTAACGACGGAAGCGCCCGTGACAACGGAGGCGCCCGTGACAACCGAGGTGCCTGTGACAACCGAGGCACCCGTAACAACGGAGGCGCCCGTGACAACCGAGGCGCCCGTAACAACCGAGGCACCGTCAACCACCGATGTGCCCGTTGTTGAAATACCGCCCGAGGAGGGAATTACGGAGCTTATCTCCATTAAGGACTTAAACAAAAACAGCTCCGACGGAAGCCACGCAAGCGATAATTTCCTGACATCTTCGCTTGAGATAAACTACCGCGAGTCGATCGAGCTTCGCTCCTCCAATACGGGTGCAACGCGATACGATAACGCTTGGTATCCGCGTATCAAAAAGGTAAACGATAATCTGTACGTAATGTTCTTTATGTACAGTCAGCTCGGTCAGCACCTTTACTGGACCACGAGTACGGATGGCTATAATTGGGCAAAGCCCGAGGTCTTCTGGGGCTCCTCCGACCATAAGTTTACTTATACATACGGCTCGCTTAAAGGAACCGCGGACAGATATTACGCGGTAAATGCAGATGCGTGCGTGCTTGATAACGGCGATATTCTGTGCGTTTATGCGGTGCGTCCCTGCTCCGGTTATTCCTCAAACGAATATACGGATATGAACGGTCTTTGGATGCGCCGCGGCACCGTGAAAAACGGAAAGATAACCTGGTCTGCCGAAAAGAAGATATACACGGGTCATCTGTGGGAGCCTTATATTATGCAGCGCACGGACGGCAGAATAGAGATCTACTGGTCGAGCAGTGTGGGCTACATACAAAAGTATGGCTTTGACAGCGATAAGCGCTCCACCTGCACGGTGATGATATATTCCGACGATAACGGCAACACGTGGACGCCTGATATTCAGCCCGGTGCTTCGGACTATGTGCCGATACGCGTTTTCCAGCAGTATGTGGGCAACAAGGTGCCCTACGGCACGAATATCTCCGCCGTTCCGTACTTCGGCGGTCAGATGCCCTCTGCGGTTCAGCTTTATAACGGAAAAACTCTGCTTGCGGTTGAGGTGCAGGACCTGAAAAAGGATTTCCGCATCTCGCTCGGCATCAGCAAGGCGGGAGGAGAATGGACCGCGCTTGGACTTACGGAAACGGGCCCCGAGGTCAGGATGGAAAATCTCTTCGACGGTGCCGCACCGTATCTTGCGCGCTTTGTGTCGGGCGAGGTGTACCTCACCTACGGCTCGGGCGGAAAGACCTACGGCAGAATGATAAGCCCCGACGGAACGCAGATAGACAGTAAGGCAGCCCTTGCCGCCGAGGGCGTAAAGGGCTCGTGGGCTTCAAGCGAGATAGTCGGCAGTCACGAGGTCATCGTTGCCGCGCAAAGCAAAATAGACGATAAGTACGGCATACATCTTGTACACGCATATCTCAACCACCGCATAAATTCGCCGAAAATAACGGTTTCGGCAGACGGCTATACGAACGAATGGAAGGATAATACCGATGCGCTGTTTGTGGGCAGTGATTCGCAGGCGCAGATAACTCTGCGAACAGCGCACGATGACGAAAACGTTTATTTCCTTGTCACCCGTCTTGACGAGGTGCTGACGAGCAGCGACAAGGTGCTTATAAATGTCGGTGCGGACGGCGGCTATTACCGCATCGTTCTCAACACCGCCGGCGTTGACTATATTGAGTATAAAGGTAACAGAATCTCCGCGGATGGGGTACGCTGTGTTGCCAAGACCTTCGGTACCGTTGGCGTTTCCACGGATAAGGACGAGGGCATAGTTTACGAGCTTTCGGTGCCCAAAAAGCTGCTCGGACTTACGGATAAGGCGTCCTTTACGGTGCTTCCCGTGCTTAATAACAGCGACGGCGGAACGGTTGTGACCGACACGCTTACAAACGCAAGCCTGACGAATAAAACGCGCTGGCCCAAGGTTGTATTGGATTAAATAAAAGACAGCGGTAAAATTGAATAGCCTTCCCCAGTGGGGGAAGGGGGACCGCGTAAGCGAACAGCGTGGCCTTGTGGCACGCGACAAGGTGGATGAGGTGTTTACAATGAACAAAAAAGACTCCTCATCCGTCAGCCTTCGGCTGCCACCTTCTCCCACAAGAGAAGGCTTTTTGATATGCTCAAAGCAAAGAAAAAGCCCCGCGCGAGGCGGGGCAAGGCGGATGTCGGAATCCACGTTTATCT
>JAFOAB010000274.1 GCA_017382555.1 Clostridia bacterium | reverse complement strand
CTTGGCGCGTATACGCAGCCTGTCGAGACGGAAGAATTGTTTGATGATACCGTAACGGAGGACATCGACCCCGAAATAGTTGATCCCGACGAGATCGACTACCCTGAGGGCGAGCTTCCCAAAATCTACATAACAACTGCGGACGGAAAGCAGGTCACAAGCAAGGACGTTTACAGCGTCTGCAACATCCGTCTTGAGATGAACGGTGTGTTTGAGGAATACCAAAGCACGTATACGGATGATAACGGAGGTGCCGCCTCCATCCGTTGCCGCGGTAATATGACCTATAATATCGCGGACGTCAAAAAGTACAATATGTACTCCTACAAGCTGAAGCTTGAGACAAAGGCGGACCTTTTCGGCTTTGGCGAAAGCAAGCACTGGTACCTTGTAAACTCGTGGAGAGACATAAGCTACCTCCGCCACAAGCTTTCCTACGATCTTGCCGCGTCTCTCGGCGTTGAATACACCGACTGCACGTGGGTATCCCTTTACTATAACGGCGAATACCGCGGACTTTACCTGATGACGGAGAGCATCCGCATAGCCGAGGACAGAATCGAAATGACAAACTGGGAGGAGTTCGGCGAGGACGTAGGCGATGCTTACGCAAAGGATCACGGACTTACCGAGGAGGAGACCGCACAGCTTCTTGAGGTTATGGAGCATAATCTCAGCTGGCTTTCCAGCACCAAGGTAACCGTAAACTTCCCCTCCGGCAAGCAGACGATCGACCTTTCCCCGTATTTCGACCCCGAGGAGCTTGATTTTACCACGGGATATCTGATAGAGATATGTAACGGTATGGACACGGACGGAGCAAAGTGGAAGACCAAGGCAGGCTTCTTTATAGTGCTTGACAGCCCGATGTACCTGCACACCAACGGCAAGATGCTGAGCTACGTAAAAAACCTCATTCAGGATTTTGAGGATGCGGTAATGTCGCCCACCTTCTATAACGACAAGGGCTATCATTACAGCCATTACGTGGATATCGACTCCATGATCGACTACTGGATGATCTGGAACTTCTTTGTAAATACCGAGTTCGGTGCGCGCTCGATGTATTTCCAGATAAAAGACGGCAAGATAGTATTCGGACCCATTTGGGACTTTGACGGTACCTCCGGCAACATTATGTCCACCACAAAGACGGGCGGCGCGTATGACAGATGGATCAACGACCGTTCAAGCACTTGGTTCAAGAACGTGTTCAGAGACCCGTGGTTCACTGCTCTCGCACAGGAAAGATGGTACTCTATGCGCGAGCTGCTTGACGATTTTATGGACTCCATGGATATCTACGCGCTCTACATAAAGGAGGGTGCGGAGCAGTGCTACGATCGCATAGGTCCGCATACGGAAATTGTTCGTCAGCCCGATGCAAATAACGGCGTCAGCTACACGCCGTGGGAGGATTACGAGCATCTGCGCGAATGGTTTGAAAACCGAATAGAGTGGATAGACGAAAAGTTCTCCGTACACGACCCGAACGTAGACAGCGCAGGATATACGAGAAGCGCAAAAGTATTCTTCGATCTCACGCTTAACAACAAAACGCTTGAGCCGGATAACACCGTGGTATACGGCGCGGCGGCAGATTACATTATGCCCTCCAATGCAAAAGGCGAGCTCCAGCTCTATCTGACCACAACGCACTCCACCGTTAAATCCGTAACCGCGTACCTGAACGACGGTCAGCAGCTCGGTAATTTCCCGCTTTCCTCAAGCGCCCCCTGCACGATGCCCATAGACATCTTCTCGCTTGATCTCACGGACGGTGCGGTAAACACCATTTATCTTATGGCGCTTCGCGAGGACGGCTCACTTCGTTCTATGTCCTCCGTGGTTATCCGCATATCCGATAAGGGAAACCCCGCAAAGGACGAAAGCATCCTCCGTCTTTCCGATAATACCGAGTACGTAAAGACCGGTACAACCGTTACTCTCCCCGAGGTTACGGTTGAAAGAGAGGGCTTCATCGCAATCGGTTGGACCCCCGACGGTGAGACCGTATACAAAGCAGGCGACGAATTCACCGTAAAAGAGGATACCTACCTCTTCATCAAGTGGAAGCGTACGGACATCAACTCCCGTATGGATTTCACCCCGACAAAATAATACAAAAAGAACGCTTCTTACTCGAAGCGTTCTTTTTTTGCGTATCATTGATAAATTAAGTTACCACTGCCTCGGAATATCTGTTGCGGTATTCCGATGGAGTAACACCGGTTTTTTTGCGGAATATCCGCGAAAAATAATACTGTGAGGCAAAGCCGCATTTTTCCGCTATCTCACCCGCGGGCATAGTCCCAACGGAAAGAAGCTCCTTTGCGTTCGTTATACGCAACTCGGTAATATAATCCGACGGACAAACCGAATATACGGCGCGAAACAGTCTTCTGAAATGGGCAACGCTCATGCCTGCGATGCTTGCCGCATCGGTAACCGAAAGCTCGGGACGTGTATAGGATGCGCGAATAAATTCCGCCGCACGCTCGATGCTGTCACGCGAGGAGCTTGGAAGATAGGGCAGATTTTTTTCCCTTTGCAGGCACGCGTAAATTGCGTAGATGAGCGACATACATTCCTCGCGGTATTCGGGCGATCTTGCGTTATATGCCTTCAGCAAACGGAAAAACAGATTTTGCAGTACTCCGGGATTGCGCATTTTATACGCCTCGGGATAATAATCCGCATCCTCAGTAAAATCCAGATTGACGAATATATACGAATATTCCTCAAAAACATCCATGGCATATATTCCGCCCTTCGGAAGAAACAGAAAATCTCCCGCCTCTGCAACAAAGCTACGTCCGTCAAAAGTATATTTGCACGAGCCCGTAAGGATGCACAAAAACGCAGACGTCCTTCTGCCGGCGGACTTTTTGTTAAAATGCCTTCCCCCGGGAATGCTCTGCCTTATAACGTTATCAAAGGTACAGAAAACCGGATGCGGATGATCCGTTATTCTTCTGCTTTTCAAGCGACCACCGCCTTT
>JAFOAB010000273.1 GCA_017382555.1 Clostridia bacterium | reverse complement strand
GGCGGGCAACGCGCAGGACCTTATCAAAAACGGCACCTGCACGATTTCCGAGGTTATCGGAACGCGTGACGGAATTATGACCTATCTCTTACACAAGGGACTTGAGGATAGCCACGCGTTTAAGATAATGGAGCTTGTGCGTAAAAACAAAAAGGGCGCACCTCTTCCCGAAGAGATGGTTGAGGATATGCGCAGTCACAACGTGCCCGAGTGGTATATCGATTCCTGCCGTAAGATAAAATATATGTTCCCGAAGGCACACGCGGCGGCGTACGTTATCTCGGCACTCCGCCTCGGCTGGTATAAGATTTATTACCCCGTTGAGTTCTATGCGGCGTTCCTTACCGCGGCTCCGGGTGGCTTTGATGCTTCCATCGTACTTGGCGGACTTTCGTCCGTAAATGCGTTTATCAAGATGGTAGACGATAAAAACAAGCGTGATTCCAAGGAAAAGGCAACGGCAAAGGAAAAGGAATTGCAGGGTACTCTCTACCTCGTGCGCGAGGCGCTTTTGCGCGGAGTTAAGTTCTTACCCGTCGATCTCTACAAATCCAATGCTTCCGCATTCCTTGTAGAGGACGGCAAGATCCGCGTTCCGTTCTCCTCAATGAACGGACTTGGTGAAAACGCCGCACAGGCGATAGTTGAAGCGCGCAAGGACGGCGAGTTCCTCTCGCGTGAGGAGCTTCGTATCCGCGCCAAGCTCAACAAATCCGTCGTCGATATGCTTGGAGAGGCAGGCGTGCTTTCCGACCTTACGGAAACAAATCAGCTGTCGCTCTTCTGATAACAAAAATGGACTGTCTCAAATGGGATTTGAGACAGTCCATTTTTTTTATTTAAAGTCCTTAATATCAAACTTCCACTCTTCGCGCTTGCGGAATGGGGAAGCGAAGCCCTTTTTCAGCTTGCCCTGCTCCTCGAGGTGCACGTAGCATGCCATATCGCACGCTCTGCCGCAGATGGAGCACTGGTAGCTGTGCTGAGCGGGCGGATAGAAATAGATCTTGTCAAGGATCTTCCTTGCCTTCTCGGGATCGATCTCAGCCTCGCCGCTGATTATCTTGATCCTGTCCTCAAAATCGGCAAAAGCCTCGGGCGGCATAAAAGGATTCTTTGTGCCGTTTGCGCCGTTATAGTAAACGGCACAACGCCAAGCGTCGACCTTTCCGTCGGCGGAAATGGCATTACCGGGGCAAGCCTTGATGCACTTGCCGCATTTGTCGCAAAGATGCGCCTCGGCAAGCTCGGTTGCCTCAAGCTCTGCATCGGTTAGTATAAAGCAGTATCTCATCATCGGGCCGTATTCGTCATTGAGTACCGCACCGCCGAGTCCCATCTCGCCAAGACCGCACTTTACCGCGGCATCCGCAAAATTCATCTGGATCTCCGCGGTCTTATTGCGGTATACCGCATCGTATGCGACCTCGGGATTTGTGCTGTCAGCCTCAGCCATTATCTGCTGGTGCCTTCTCTGGGGAAGGGCAATATAGCCGTTTTCCTCAAGCTTGACCGCAACTCTCAAAAGTGCCATCGGCATAATGGTCTCTTCCATATTTTCCACAGCCATGGTGGTGTACTGATAATAGGTAGAGCCCTCCTCTATGCCTCGGTAGATTCCGCGCAGAACTCGGAATCCGAGTCCGATAACGGTCTTTGCCTCGGGCATAAGCTTGAATATGGGATCGCCCTCGTCAAATCGGCTTGCGGGCGCAAAGCCGATAACGTCAACATCGTTTTGGAAAGCAAGCTCGGTTATAATGTTTTTCATATCAAAGCTCTCCCTTCAGGTGCTTATAGCAGGCAATATCGCACTTTTTGCCGCAAAGGCAGGGTGCATAGCCCCACTGTGTGTTGGGAAGGAAATTCATATAAGGATATAGCGCGCGTGCGGATTCTGCATCAAATTTCTTTTCGCCGTTGATTATCGCTTCCTTTTCGGGGGTGCCCGCAAGGAAATCATCGGTCATAAAGGGATTAGACTTATGCGCGCCCTTGTAGTACACACTGCACTGCCAGGTGTCGAGTCCGTTGTCGGAAATTGCGTTGCCGGGGCAAGCCGCCTTGCAGGCACCGCATTTATCGCAGATGGGATCGGTGAGAGGCTCGTCGTACTTATCGAATTCCGCATCGGTGATTATAAAGCAGTAGCGCATAAACGGACCGTAGTCCTTGTTGAGTATTTTGCCGCTGAGTCCCGTTTCCCCTATGCCGCAGGCCTTTGCCGCCGTACCGAAGTCGATGATGACGTCTGGTGCGGGCTTTCCGGGTGCAACCGCCTCTGCGTGAATAAGCTCGTATGTATCCATAACCTCGGGGTTGGTGGTCTTGTCGCCCTTTATTCTGAGGTTGGGAACGTTTTTCTGCAGGCAGGCATCGTAGCCCTCGTTTTCGATCATCGCGCCTATCTTCAGCAGGAATATCTCTGCCATCTCCTCATCAAGATACTTGACAGCGAGCGTGGTGTAGGTGTACTGCTGAACGCCTCTGTCCATTGCCTTGAAAATTCCCTTGGGAATGGCAAAGCCGAAGCCGATCACGGTTTTTGCGTGGGGAAGGATCATCAGGGGATCTCGCTGAGGGTTGGAGTCTTGATATACGCGGCCGATTCCGCAAACGCTTGCGCCAAGCTCTTTTGCCTTGGCTTTTATAATATCGTATGTAAGCATCGTGTCCTCCTTATCTGTCAAGCTTCCATGCTTTGCCGGTTCTGAGGGGCTCCTTGAAGCGGTCGGCCATACAGCCGCCCTTCTTTTCAAGCATGGAAACGCAAGCGCGAATGCAGCCGCCGCACTTTGCCATATTGTAGCCGACCCAGCTGGGGAAGTACTTCTGAAGTGCGGTATAGACCTTCATTATTTCCTTTTCGTCGGCAATGTCTGTCTTGCCTTCCATAAGGTCAAGCGCGCCGTTTTCGTTTTTGTCCCAAACCTCCTTGGGAACGAAGGGGTTATAATATCTTCCCGCGTGAGTGTAGAATGCGTAACAGCGCCACATATCGATGTCGCCCCACTCGCAGATCTTTCCCGCAAGATCGATGCGAACGGTGGCACCGCTGTTTATGGGCGGAATGCATCCGCCGGGGCATTCGCGCACGCAAGCACCGCATTTGCGGCACAGCGGCTCGCCGCTGTACATTTCGTCATATTCAAGCTCGGCATCGGTAAATATAAACGCAACTCTCTGAAGCGGGCCGAATTCCGGTGTAAGAAGCATCTTGCTCCAGCCTATCTCGCCAAGTCCGCAGGCAACAGCGGCAATGCGGAACTGGAACTGCAGGTCGGGCGCAACGGTATCCTCCCTTGCGGCGCGTGTGAACTGCACGCTTCTGTGATGCGCTGTGGAGGTCTTTGCGTTTTCGTTTACCTCGATCTGCTCCTCGGGGGAAAGGGTGTTACCGGGCGAGCCGTCCATATCGGAAACAACGCCTCTTGCGCCCGTGTTTCTGTAAACGAATGCCTCATAGCCCTCGTCCTCGATAAGCTTGCCGACCTTGTAAAGCACGGCGGGCGCGAATATTTCGTTTATTCCGCCGTAAGCCATAGAGGGATACTGATAAAACTGCGTGCCCTCCTCGATTCCGCGCTGAACGCCGCGGGGAATGCGGAACACAAATCCGATACAGCTTTTTGCTTCGGGGAAGAGAAATTGCGGATTCATTTCGTCTGGCGCACCCTTAAAGCGCGACATCGGCGCAATTCCGCAAGCATCCGCGCCTGCCGCAAGGGCAAGTTCCTTGATCCTTTTGCTTGTGAGCATTTAAATTTCCTCCAGATCTATAATTGATTTATTTGTAACGTCCTTACAGTAGCCGCACGAATCGCATTGCTTTGGGCAGGAAAGCACAGTTTTCGTAAAGCAGGGGTCGATGCGTCGGTTGTCGATAAGCTTGGGGTAGAACAGACCGCTGTGGTCGGGCTCAAGCAGAGAGGTGACTGCACCGTTGTATGAGCCCTTGATGTAAGCATCAAGAATGCACGAGGGATCGGAATTACTGCGCGTTGCCAATTTGATACCGTCGAAATATTCAGATATAAGCGGTATGTCCTCGGGGCGGATAAAGTTTGTCACACGGAGATATTCGGATATGCTTCCTTCGCGCTTGAGGTATTTGTGGCAAATGCCGTCAAAGCCGTATGCGTTATCCATTTTGCCTATTTCCGTTTCGTGCGCTACAAGATTATCATGGAAGGTGTGCGCGGAGCAGAAGTTTAGGCAGCCGCTGTTTGCAAGGCAGAAAAGCTCCTTGCCGTGAGCATCGCACCAATTGCGTGCGGTCTTTATTCTTTTAAGATTGCGGTTGAATTCGCGTTTTATGTAATATCCGTCGAATACATCGGAAAGATAGTCAAAACCCTCCGTTGTGCCTATCTCCATATTAACGGAGGCTCGCGTTTTTATGTTCGAAAAGTTTTCCTTGATGAAGCGAGCAATAACGGGGGAAGTGGTGGTTACGGAGGTTACGTTGTATTTCTCGCTGAGCCCCTCAACGGTCATCCCTATTCTGTTGAAAAGCGAATAGGAGAGACTTTCGGCGCCAAAGCAATTCCCGTTAAAGAGAACGTTGAACGCGATTCCCGCCCCGTGAAGCGCCTCGAGATCGTCCTTTGTTTGCTGATCCTTTTGATGGAACAGGTCAAACTCGCTTGCGTGGCTTCTGCCGCTTGCAAACTCGCCGTATGAGAAATATATCTCGGAAATATATTCCCGGTGAGTGATGATATTCTCAATAAAACCTGACTTGCGCTTAAGCGGCAAGCCTACGGTGAAGCTTTTCATTTTTGCATCCTCGTACAAATTTATGCTTATCTATATTGACATTCTAACATCGTTTGTAATATAATTGTACGACAAACAAAACGAAAAGTATAACAAATTAAACATTGAATGGTGTTGGTTTATTTTGTTGTAATTGAAATAACGATTTTTGGGAAGGTGAAAATGTTAACAAACTTAAATCCGTTCGTCAGGTTTGTGCGTGAGGTGTGCAAGGACAGTGATGACCTGAAGCCGATTATCGCGCATGATTGCAGACTGTTTTATGTTAAAAGCGGAAGCGGCTCTGTCAATATTCACGGAACGGAGTACGATCTCGTCTCCGGTGCGCTTGTGTTCGTTCCGCCTTATATAAAATATATGTTTTCCGTTGGGGGTATGACTAAAAACAGGAAAATGACGCTGCAGATACTGAACTTCGATCTGACAGGTGAGAGGGCGGATGCGTCAATCGATTTTGCGCCCGTGGAATACGATTCGTGGAATGGCGTAAGAATGGATGATGCGGAGGTGCCGATGCAATTTTCTTTGCCTATCATAACAAGCGATCCTTCGCTGTTTGGTGAAGAAATAGGTCGAATATTCGAGCTTTTCTTTCTTTCCGAGCCGTATTACAGAGAGTTTGCTTCCGCGTACGTAAAGGCTATGCTGCTCAGACTGATATCTCGTAAAAGAACTGAGGGTAAAGAATCGTCGGCTCTGCAGATGCTTAAATACATCAGAGAAAATTACAGATCCGATACTCTCACAGCAGAGTTGTCGAGGAATTTTTCTTATCACCCGAATCACATAAACCGCCTTGTAAAGACGGAAACGGGTGTGAGCCTTAAGGGGTATATAATATCCTATAGAATAAAGATCGCCAAGGGATTGCTTGCATCTACAGACGAAAGTATTGCTGATGTCGCGTGGGAAAGCGGCTTTTCCTCACCCTCGTATTTTGCTGAGCAGTTTTTGAGGGCGGAGGGTGTTACTCCGCGTGAGTACAGAAAAATTATTAGGGCGTCGCTGATATAACGGATTACACAAAAACTGCGTTAAAGTACAAAATATCACAATTCAAACATCTGATGTTATAAATAATTTGCGATTTGTATATAAAATTTCCGCAATGTGTGTCGCTTGGGTATAAAAAATCTTGAACAACAATAGAAAATATCGATAAAAAAGAGAGGTAAAGAAATTCGGTTTCTTTACCTCTCTGTCTTTTTATCTAATGGTTGAGTAGTGCTTAAATCTTGAAATAAGATACCTGCCCATATCGGCGGTAAGGGAGAAGGCGGTTTTGTTAAGCGGCTCGGGGAACTTTTTGTAAAAGCCTGCGGCCTCGAAGCTTAAATTACCTTCATAACCAATATCCGCAAGAGCCTTCATTGTTTCCTCCCAATCTATCGTGCCCTGGGAGGGGATGGTGTGCATATCCTTTAGACCGTTGTTATCGTGCACGTGGAGACATTTTACGCGGCTACCCATGGCGCGGATGCCGTCCTGAGGTAAAACGCCCGAAAAGTTGAAATGACCCGTATCGACGCACGCAACGTACGGCTCGTTACCAAGCTCGTCAAGCAAGCGGTTGAAAATATCGGGAGTTTCGGAGGTGGAGTATTTGCCTGCGTTTTCAATTGCAAGGCAGATGCCGTATTCCTCAAGATACGGACGTAGACGGTTGAAGTAAGCGACGTTATGCGCAAGCATTCCGTCGACGTCTCCGTCCTTTGCAAAGTGATGCACCTTCGGCGGATGCGTTACCGCATATTTAACACCAAGCAAATGGCAGGTATGCAGGGATTCAATGATCTTGCCGAGC
>JAFOAB010000020.1 GCA_017382555.1 Clostridia bacterium | reverse complement strand
TTGATGAGGATAGTCTTGCGCGTATCTTTGGCGTTAATCTTTTCGGTGCTATGCAGGTAAATAAGGTCTTTTTGCCGCTTCTTACACGTGATTCGCGCATAATTATCACAACAAGCGAGCTTGCACCGCTCGATCCTTTGCCGTTTACGGGAATATACGCGGTAACAAAGGCGGCGCTTGATAAGTACGCCTACTCGCTTCAAATGGAGCTTCAGCTGCTCGGCATAAGGGTCTCTGTGCTTCGTGCGGGCGCGGTAGAAACAGATATGCTCGGCGTTTCCACAGCCGCGCTTGACCGCTTTTGTGAAAAGACTAGCCTTTATGCGTGCAATGCAGCAAGATTTAAGAAAATCGTTTGCGGTGTGGAGGCAAGAAGCGTAAGCCCCGATAAAATAGCGAGAAAAACGTTATCGGTCTTAAATAAGCGCAGACCCGCATTTGCGTACTCCGTAAATCGCAATCCGCTGTTGCTGCTTTTAAATGCGCTTCCGAAGCGCATTCAGCTTGCGGCAATAAAAATGGTTTTAAAGTAAACAAAAACATCGGCAGAGACGACGTCTCTGCCGATGTTTTATTTACAGCGTTTTTCGTATTCAGATTCATAGACCGCCTCAAGCTTGCGCGTCATAGCGGAGGCGCTGAATTTTTTTGTGTACAGGGCTCTTGCGCCATCGCCGAGTGCGCGGATGCGCTCGGGATCGTTTATCAGCTCCGTAAGCGCTTTTTCAAGTGCTTCGGCATTTTTGTTTTGAACAAGTATACCGTTTACGCCCACTTCGATCATTCCGGGGTTTCCGCCAAAGTCGGAGGCCACGGTCGGCACGCCAAGCGTCATCGCCTCGCTTATCGCAAGGCTGGAGGTCTCGGTGCCCCAAGAGAAGTTGACGTTAATATCCGAAATGCCGATATACGGCGCGACGTCATCTACAAAGCCGGTGAAGATTATCTTGTCCGAGATACCGAGCTCGCTTGCGAGTGCCTTGAGCGATGTCTCCTCCTCGCCCGTGCCGAGAACGATAAGCTTAACGCTTTCGTTATTCTTGCAAATTCCGCAAAAAGCCTCAAAAAGATAGCTGTGCCCCTTTACCGCAGTAAGGCGGGCGTTTATGATAAGCACTGTATCGTCTTCCTTTATGCCGAGGCTTACCTTAAGTGCGGATTTTTCTGCATCCGTAATTTCGGGCAGCATCTCAACACCGTTTTGGATAACTGTTATTTTTTTGGGGTCAACTCCCGTATCCGTCAAATTCCTTGCGGCGGCATCGGCAACCGCAACGATGGAGGTGGAGAGGGTGTTGTTTATAAAGCCGGAGATTTGCTTTTTGGGGAAGCTTGTGGCGCTGTGCGGCAGATCGTATGCGCAATGGCGCGTATACATACGGCTTTTAACGCCGCAAAGGAGTGCGGCAATGCGTGCGGAAAGGGAAGCGTGGCTGTGTACGATATGCGGCTTTATATCCTTTATGATGCCGCAAAGCTCCTTTATAGCCGCCCCTTCGAGGGTCTTGTCCTTGCCGTACTCGGTTTCGATTACGGAATATCCGACCTTTTCCACCTCGGGGATAAGCAGACTGCCCTTCGGCAGACAAACATATACGTCAAAGCGACTGCGGTCAAAGTTGCGCAGATAATGCACAAGCAGTCTGCCTGCGCCGCCTATATTGGTATCTGTAAGTACGTTCAGTACCTTTATCATTTTTTACTCCGGTTTCGAGTTGATGTTTTTAGATGAAATACGGGTGAGGAAGCGGGGAGCCAAGCGGCTGCCGAGGTTGGTGAGCTTTGTGGGCATACCGTGGTACTTTACTGCCTTTCCCTTCATAACCGCCTTATATCCCGTTTTTGCAACCGCCTCGGGGGTGTCGGGCTTTATCTTCTTGAACATCGTGCACTTGCCCATATCCGCCGCGGAGGTAAAGCCCGTTGTGGTTGGGCCGAGGCAAAGCGCGGTAACGCACACGCCGTATTCCTTCAGCTCCTCGTAAAGTGCCTCGGAGAAGGAAAGCACAAACGCCTTCGATGCGTAATAAACGCTCATATAAGGGCCCGGCACGAATGCCGCGCAGGATGCGATGTTGAGTATTCTGCCCCCGCCGCGCTTTTTCATTTCTGCACCGAAGAGGTGGCAGAGGTGCATAAGCGTGGTGACATTAAGCGTTACCATGCGCTCCTGCTTTGCCCAATCGCTTTCAACAAACTCTGCATAATCGCCAAAGCCCGCGTTGTTTACAAGCACGTCGACGGTCTTGCCCGTCTCCGATACCTTGCGGTAAAGCTCATCGGCTCCGCAGTGGCTTGCAAGATCTGCGGCAATGTAGCTGACGCTAACGTCATAATCGCGCTCAAGCTCCGCCTTAGCTCTCATAAGGCGATCCTCGCTTGAGGAAACGAGAATGATATCGTTTCCGTTTGCGGCAAATTCACGCGCAAGGCAAAGTCCGATTCCGCCGGAGCCTCCGGTGATAAGAACGGTGTTACTCATTTTCCGTATCCTCAGCCTCAACGAAATCGCAGTTCATATAAGCGGCGATGAGCTCCTTGGCCTCTTCAAGCTTTGGGCGGGCAACGAATATATCGGTGCCCATATTGGCAATGCCGGTATATACCTTTGCAGTGGCGGAAACGATTCTGTCCTTGCCCATACAAGGAATGCCCGCATCGCGCAGAAATTCGCAGATAAGAGCTGCCTCGAACGAGTCGTTTGCGGTGGTGAGGTATGCTATCTTTTCGTCCTCTATTTTTTCAATAAGCTTTTTGTCATCGGAAAAAAATGCCATAATCAAGCTCCTTTTAAATTTCTTTACTTCATTTTATCATACGCTTTTCGCATTGTCAATGCGACTTGCCGTCCCAAAATGTGAAGGCGGGGTGAAACTTCTGAGGTATTTTGCGGTATTTGTTGATTTATTGAGAAAAAAGTGATATTATAAAGGATGCAGTAACTTTTTGAAAGGTTTATTATGTTTTCAAACAGCTTTAAAAAAATAACGGCACTCATTATGTGCCTTATGCTTCTTGTGCCCTCGCTTGCATCCTGCATGGCGGAATCCGGTGAAACCGCATACGATATTGCGGTGAAAAACGGCTTTGTCGGCTCCGAGCAGGAGTGGCTTGCCTCCCTTAAGGGGGCGGACGGCAGTGACGGTAAGGATGGCACAGACGGAAAGGACGGCGAGGATTTTTCGCTTCTCAATGCGTCGTTTGAGACGCTTTATGCCGCCGCTGTAAAGCAGGGCTACACGGGCACTGCAGAGGAGTACAAGCGCGACGTGCTTGGTATTGACGGTGCGGATGCTCTTGTGCAGACGATAAATAACGCGGCGCTTTCCGCCGTTTCCGTGATTTCATATTTTAACTACCGCACACAGGGCTCGACGTTTTCCAGCACCTCAAAGGGCGGCAGTGCCGCATCCGGCTTTATTTACAAGCTGGATAAGGAAAAGGGAGATGCGTACGTAATTACAAATTATCACGCGGTATACGATAGCACCTCCAAGGAAAAATTAAGTGAGGAGATCTACGTTCGTCTTTACGGCTTGGAGCAGACCGATCTTCAGATACCTGCGGTTTTTGTTGGCGGTACGGCGACGTTTGATATTGCCGTTCTTAAGATCACCAACAGCGATCTTATAAAAAACGGTAATGCAGCGGCAGTTGAGACACGCTCCTCCTCCACAGCAAAGCTGGGTGAGACCGTGTACACCATCGGAAACGCAAAGTCCATGGGGCTTGCGGTATCCGTCGGTACCGTCAGTATGGACTCCATGGAGCTTGAGGTGGATAGGGCGGATAATAACGGCAAGGTGGTTATGCGCCTTTTGCGTACGGACACCCCGCTGAATCACGGTAACAGCGGCGGCGCTTTGTTTGACAGAGACGGCAAGGTTATCGGCGTTGTCGTTGCAAAGAATATCGACGATCAGGTCGAGGGAATAGGATACATCATCCCCTCCGACATTGCATTCCGCGCCGCAAATAACATCATCCATTCAAGCGAGACGTACGGTGTAAAGAATATTAAAAAGTGCTTGCTCGGTATTTCCGTTGCTGCCGAGGCGCCCTATACCGTTATAGATTCGGCTACGGGTGCTGTCCTCCGCAGGGAAAAGGTGGTTGTACAGGAGATCGTTGCGTCCTCTGCGGCAACCGGTAAGGTTTTTGTGGGTGATATTATAGTTTCCCTTTCCGCAAAGGGGGAGACCGTAATGGCGGACAGAGTACATAACATCGTAGATTTTATGCTCGGAGTTTACGTTGGCGATACCGTAACCGTTACGCTTATCCGTAACGGCGAGGAAATGAAGGTGGATATCACCTTCACCGAAAGCTCGGTATCCGATATTGCATAATATCAGACAAAAAGAAAGCTCGCGTTGCGAGTTTTCTTTTTTTGCTTGTAATTCTGATATATTTGTGATAAAATGAGCAAGTACAACAAAAAACGGAGGTTCTTATGAACAATACCGCCACAGAAATTAAGAAGGGCAACACAGAGGTACAGAAAAAACCGAGAAAGCGCCGTTTCGGAGACAGACCGGATGGAAGAAGATTGCGTACGATCTCTCCTATGGCGATGGTTTCTCCCTTTATTATGAAAACGCGTAACGATACACAGAATCTTTTTACCGAAACTATAGATATAACCGCCTGTGAAAAGTTTTTGCGCGAGCAGAAGGCGGCGGGCAATATCAATATGGGTATGCTACATATTTTTCTTGCCGCTTACGTACGCACCGTATCTCAGCGCCCTGCGATCAACCGCTTTATCGCGGGCCAGCGCGTCTTTGCAAGAAATAATATCGAGGTAGTTATGACCGTTAAAAAGGAGCTTTCGCTTGACAGCCCCGACACGGTCGTAAAGTGCTATTTCGAGCCTACGGATACCGTTGTTGACGTATATAAAAAGTTCAACAAGGTAATCGAGGAGAACACAAATCTCGAATCCAACAGCGATTTTGACAAGACCGCAAAGGTGCTTACATACCTTCCGCGCTTCCTT
Organism: Clostridia bacterium; assembly: GCA_017382555.1. Taxonomy (GTDB): domain Bacteria; phylum Bacillota; class Clostridia; order Oscillospirales; family CAG-272; genus RUG12395. The sequence goes on along the minus strand of JAFOAB010000020.1, from coordinate 1,682 downwards.
TTGCGTTTTGCCGTTCGCGTGCTGGAGTTCTTGGATTATTATTTCTCTCTTCCCAAGTTCCTTCTCCGCGTAAGCCCCTTCCACGGCTCGTTTATTATAACGAGTATGGGAAGCCTCGGTATCCCGCCCATTTACCATCATCTTTACAATTTCGGTAATCTCCCCATCTTCCTTTCCTACGGCGCAAAGCGCAAGGAAACGCACGTTAAGGATGACGGAACGGTGGAGATACGTCCCGTTATGGATATTACCGTTGTTACCGACGAAAGAATTTGCGACGGATTTTACTATGCGGGTGCATTTAAGATGATGCGCCGCTTTATCAAAAATCCCTACGTTCTGCTTGACCCGCCGGAAAAGGTTATTGAGGATATAGATTAATGTACACTTACGTTGCCACCTGCCTTTTTGGGCTGGAAAAGCTCCTTGGAGAGGAGATTGACGCGCTCGGATATCAGCGCATCGACACGATGGACGGCAGAGTCACCTTTCAGGGTGATATCAACGCTATTGCAAGATGCAACATCTTTCTGCGCTTTGCGGAGAGGGTATACATAAAAATGGGCGAATGCCGCGCCACAACCTTTACCGAGCTTTTTGACGGTGCCGCCGCGCTTCCGTGGGAGGAATGGATCGGCAAAAACGATGCCTTCCCCGTAACGGGACACGCAATAAAGAGCGCGCTGTTTTCCGTGCCCGACTGCCAAAAGATAATTAAAAAGGCGATAGTTAACCGCCTTTCCCCCATTTACGGTATCAGCCGTTTCCCCGAAACGGAGAACAAGTACCGCGTGGAGTTTTTCATACTCCGCGATATTGCGTACTATATGATCGAGACCTCGGGTGCACCGCTTCATAAGCGCGGTTATAGACCCGAAAGCGTTGCGGCACCCCTCAGGGAAACTCTTGCCGCCGCAATTGCCGCCATCAGCCGCCCGCGCGAGAACGTTCTTTTGTGGGATCCCTTCTGCGGTAGCGGAACGATCGCGATAGAAGCGGCAATGATGATGCAAAAGCGCGCACCCGGAATGAACCGCTCCTTTGCCGCAGAGGAATTCCCGCAGATAAGCGCGGAGATGTGGAGAAGAGCGCGCGAGGAGGCGCACGATAGCATCGTAAAGACCGATTTCCGTGCAAACGCAACGGATATCGACCCCGCCGCAATTCGCCTCACAAAGCAGAATGCCGCACGTGCAGGTGTTGCGGAGCTTATAAACGCATACGAAATGGATGCCCTTGAGCTGAAAAACAACGGCGAGAGGGGAACTGTGGTAACAAATCCTCCGTACGGCGAAAGACTTATGAGCTATCAGGAGGTCGAAAAGCTGTATGGCGAGATCGGCAAGACCTTTGCCGCGCTCGACCCGTGGCAGGTGTATATCCTAACCTCCGACGAGCAGTTTGAAAGACACTACGGCAAACGCGCCGATAAGGTCAGAAAGCTCTATAACGGTATGATACCGTGCAGACTGTATCAGTTCTTTAAATCCTCTAAAACCCTGCAGAAAAAGTAAGATTAAGCCTTCTCCTGTGGGAGAAGGGGACCGCGAAGCGGAGAAAGGTAGGGGAGGGGCTTGCTCCTCCCGCAGAAACACCTCATCCGCCGCCTGCGGCGCCACCTTCCCCTCAAAGGGGAAGGCTTTTTATTAGGTAAATTAAATCTAATGTGACCTAATGTCATT
>JAFOAB010000272.1 GCA_017382555.1 Clostridia bacterium | reverse complement strand
GAGCGTAAGTTCCCCTACTGCGATTACGAGATCGAGGGTAAGGGCGAATGGAGATACGCATTCGAGAATGCGCCCCTTGTACCCGAATTCAGAGGAATCGACAAGGACGTTCCCTTCTCCGAGACGAATCCCGCAGTTGTGCTGAAGGCAAAGCTTTCCCGCATCAATTGGGAGCTTGCAGACGGCTACGAGCGCATCCCCGCGCCCAAGCCCGCATCCCCCATGGCAATTGCCGATGCAGAGGAAAAGGTGCTTCACCCCTACGGATGCTCCCGCCTCCGTATGACCGAAATGCCCTTTGCATTAAGACGCAAGTAATAATAAAAATGACTGCATCTGCGATGCAGTCATTTTTATTATTACCATGCGTTTCCCAAAATCAACGTTTTTTCATTTTTGGGAAACGGTTATTTGTTCAGCAGCCAATCCGACACATCAATAATTCTAATTCCCTCGTATTGATACTCCGGATTTCTGGTTCTTGCTATTACCGTTTTAGGATAAGCATCCTTGATTTTAAGGAGAGGATCCGTTTCGCGCTTGAAGGTGTCCGGGTGGGTTATATTGTCCGAAACCTGTATATATAGCTTTTCGTTCCTTTTCAAGGCAACAAAATCTATCTCTTTTTTGTACAGAACACCTGCATATACCTCATATCCGCGCCGAAGCAACTCCATCGCCACAATATTTTCTATTACTCGGCCGTTGTCTAAGTTTTTCGTGCCGAGCTTTGCATAACGGAAAGTATGATCGCTCAAATAATACTTATCGTTAGAGGCAAGATACCTTTTGCCGTTAATATCATATCTGCGGATCTTATAAAAAGCAAAGGCGTTACAAAGATAATTAAGATAATTTGCAACCGTTTTATGATTAATTTTTTCTTTGTTTGACGTCAGCGTATCCGCAATGCTTCTTGCAGAGGTCAAGTTGGACACGTTATCCATCAAAAATTGAGTAATTCTGTCCATTAAAACCGAATTTTTTATTTTATACTTCTGCCTAATATCTCTCAGAATTAACGTATCAAAAACGGTTTCAATATAATCGTATTTATCCTCTTGCTCCTTGTACACGTAAGAGCCTGACATACCACCCTCAAGCATATAGCTGTCAAAGGCATTGTACTTGTCTGAAGCTCCGAAATAATCAACGTACTCGGCAAAGGAAAACGGATATACCTTGATTTCAAATACTCTGCCGGTAAACAAAGTTGCCAGATCGGAGCTGAGCAAAAACGCATTGGAGCCGGTGATATAAATATTGTACGCCTCTGTTGCGTGCAGATTGTTTATGCACAGTTCGAAGCCTTTACACATCTGGATTTCATCAATTAGAACGAAATTTTGCTTGCCCTCGATATAGTTCCCCTCAACGTATTCATTCAGAGCTTTATATTCCTTGAGATCATCGTATATAGACAAATTGAAGTTGATATGAATAATATTGGCATTCGGAATATCGTTCTGCACGTAAGACTTGAATGCCTCCAGTAGCTTGGATTTTCCCGAACGGCGTACACCTGTTAACACCTTAATATCGGGAGTTCCGATAACTCCCACCATCTTATCCAAGTATTGTTTTCTTTCAATCAGTTTCATAAAAATCACCTCACGTAATTAGTATACCACGTCCGTTTCCCAAAATCAACATTTTTTCATTTTTGGGAAACGGATTGCGTTTTAATTAAGAGCCCTACCGATTTGCACCGCTTCCCCACCGTAGGGGAGGGGTCTCCCCTCCCTCGTTTCAACAAATCGAAAACCGCCCACGCTGTCATCCTCGAGCGAATGCGAAGGATCTGCGTGGGCGGTTTTATTATTACTTATACTGAATATTGGTAAAATTATCGGTTACGACCTTCGCCTGATATGCGGATGCGCAGGTGAGGTTTACATCGCCGGTTACCTTTGCGGTGCTGTCGAAAATCGCCTTGATGCTGCCGGTTATCGTACCTCCGTTGATTACGAGATTTACGGTGCCGCTCGTCTCGGTTTCAAACACGCCGTTTGTTCCTGCCACTCTACCAACGGCACAGACATCGCCGTTAAAGGTTCCGCCGTTAATGATAAACGAGCAGGTGCCGTATACGGAGTTCATACCCGTTGCAATGCTGGGCGCAAGAGATTCGCCGGTATAGAAAGTACCACCGTTTACCGTAACGGTAACCGAGGCGTCATTCAGAACTCTGCCGATGGGATAAGTGGCTTTCTGACGGCGATTGCCGCCGCGAATGTAATTCCACTCGCCGCCGTTTATCTCAATATTGCAAACACCGCCGAAGTCTATCTCGCTGTC
>JAFOAB010000271.1 GCA_017382555.1 Clostridia bacterium | reverse complement strand
GTGCCAAACACCGTCCATAAGCGTCCACGAGCAAAGCTCGCCTATGCGGGACGTGTCGCTCATTACTCTCGCGTGGATGTAGCCGACGCTGTTTTGGTTAAAGTAGGAAAACGAGAGTGTCTGCAGGTGGTTAAAGCCCGCACGGCGCAGATCGCGGCTTACGCTGTGCTCAATGCGTGCGGCAAAGTAGGTGGAAACAAAGTTTACCGCCATCTGTACGATAAGAAAGCCGACGTACAGCAAAATAAACGGCACAAGCGTATCAAGCGTTCCAAGCTCGATAAAGTGGTTTAACGCGTATTTTTGGAAGAAGGGAAGCAGTACGTCCGTTGCGCTTCCTCCAAGTCCGCACACCACCATAATGAGCAGTATGCTTTTATAGGGGCGAAGATACGGGATAAGCTTCGGTATGCCGAAGAAGGGAAGCTTTACGTATTCGCGCTCTGTCGTCTTTTTCATTTTGCCACCTCCTCGCTGTCTGTGCCAAGCTTGCTTTGCAGCTCGTAAACGCGGGAGTAGAGGCCGCCGTTTTTGATAAGCTCGGTATGCGTGCCGCGCTCGGTAATTCTGCCGTCCTCCATAATGAGTATCATATCCGCCTGCATAAGCGTGGTTATGCGGTGGGATACGATGATAACGGTGGAATCGCCAAGCTTTTCGCGGAGGGCGGAGCGTATTTTTGCATCCGTCTCCGTATCAAGCGCGCTCATGGAATCGTCAAATATCATAATGGGGGTCTTTTTTGTCAGCATTCGCGCAATTGCCGCGCGCTGCTTCTGACCGCCCGAAAGAGTAACGCCGCGCTCACCCACAAAGGTGTCAAAGCCATCGGTAAACGAGTCGGCAGTCTCCTCAAATGCCGCAGTCGCACTTGCCTCGCGCACCGCTTCCATAGATGCATCATCGCACGCAATGGCAATATTATCGCGTATAGAGCGGGAGAATAGATAAGGCTCCTGAAGCACGATGCCGATATTCTTTCTGAGATGCTCGCCCTTTATATCGGCAATATCAACACCGCCGATCGTTATTTTGCCGCATCCCTCGGGGATGTCGTAAAGACGGTCGATAAGGTGGATAAGGGTGGATTTACCCGAGCCGGTGCTGCCGAGTATACCAACCGTTGTTCCCGCCTTTATCGTCACGTTAATATCGTGCAGAAGCTCGGGGCAGCCGTCATAGGCAAAGCTTACGTTCTCAAAGGCAATGTCCGCGCCCTTAAAATCGGGGGTGAGGGCGTTTTCTCTATCCTTTTCCTGCTCGCTTGACATAATGTAATAAATTCTGTCAAGCGACACACCCGCCTTGCTGACGTTTGCAATCATTCTGCCAAGCATACGTACGGGCCAAATGAGCATGGAGTTGTAGGAGATAAAGGTGATGTATTCGCCTGCACTTATCTCGCCCTTTATGGCAAGGGAGGCACCGACAACAACAATAAGCATTACCTGAATGCCGGAGATAAGGTCGGCACTGCCCCAGAACACGGAAAAGATCATGGAAAGGCGCGTCCAGAGCGAGCAGTATTTGCTGTTCTGCTCCTCAAAACGGTCAATTTCGTACTTTTCGCGACCAAAGGCACGCACAACGCGCACACCCGTAAGATTTTCCTGCGCGATGGCGGAAAGCTTGCCCTCGTTTTCATCACACTCGGCAAACGAGCCGCTGATACGCTTGTGGAACAGCATGCTGTAAGCAAAAATTACGGGGATGGCACAAAGCGCGATAAGGGAAAGCGTAGTGTTCATGGAGAACATAAAGATAAGCGACATGGTTAGCAGACAAACGATGCGGAAAACCTGCGTCATCTGCTCGGAAAGGAAGCGCTTTACGGTATCAACGTCCGAGGTACAGCGCTGTATTATGTCACCTGTTTGGTTTTTCATATGCCACGCAAAGGGCAGACGCTCGATGTGGTTAAACAGCGTGTCGCGCATCTTCTTTACCAGCGTTTCCGCACCCTTGGTGTTAAATACGGAAAAGCAGTATTTGAATATTACGGTAAAAACCGCAACGCCGACAACAGCAAGTGCAATGATCCACAGCCTGTCTCTAAAGGATGCGGCACCGCCGAGAGCGTCAATTATGCGAAGCACGGGGGCGGGCATATCAGGCTCCTCGGTGCCGATTACCGAGTCAACGGTGAATCGGACTATCTGTGGGGATATCAACTCGCATACGGATACAAACAAAGCGCTGAGCGTGGAGAACACGAACCAGCGCTTGCTGTTTTTCAGAAAGTCGAGTATCATCCCAAGCTTGGTGTAGGACTTTCTTTTATTCATTTCAATCTCTCAATGTCAATTTTCGGGCTTTCGCCCTTTGGCTTAATAGCCGCTTACAAGTGATACGGAATATAGCGAAAGATCCGCAAGGAAGGGGAGCAGTACGGAGCTGCAGCCCGCTACAGTCGCATTTTCCGTTATCCTGAACAGCACGCGCATATCGTAACGGGATATGTGCAGCAGCTCAGCCTCGACCGTCTCCCGTAGGGTGGGGAAATCGGTAGCGCTTAACTCCTCACCTGTGCCGTCAGCCGATGCGGCAGTAAGGAGGTTGGGCGTGTTATTAATATCCGCATACAGTGCGGCGGTAAGATCGAGACACAGAAAATCGTATACGTAATTAAGGCGGCTGTATATAACCGAGCCGTCCTGCGATACGTCCGCACCGCGCGCAAGCGAAATGCCGACCTTGATTCCCGCGCAAAGCGATTTCAGCCTTGTGCAGTATTCGTTTACGGCGCTTACGGTATCGGGGGTTATATACGCGTTATAAATAACGATCTCGTCACAGCCGGATGCGTAAAGCTCGGTAATAAGCAGATGCTCGTATGCAAGAAGCGCTTCCTTTTCTGCGGGGGCAAGGGTTGCCGCCAGCGCACGGCTTTCAAATATAACGCTGGAGTAAATATTGCTGCTTTTCAGAGCTCGCAATATCTCCGGTGCCGTGGGGGCGTTCTCCGGTGTGGGAACGGAAAGCAGGGAGGCACTGCCGGATCTGTACAGCGCACCGCTTTGCGCATTGTAAAGCATTACGGAAAGCGCCGAGCATTGTTCGGGAAGTGCGGAAAGCGCCGCATTGAAGGCTTCCTTGCTTTCAAGCGCAGAGCTTGTAAGGTAAAGCGTTGCCACGTCGCTGTTCTCGGGTGCCGTTTCTCCGCCCTGCTCCGAGGTATCCGCGGGAAGCACGGGGGATGGCGAATCGTCAAATTCACCGGCTTGCTTTTTCAGCTTGTTGCCGTATGCCGCCGTAAGCACAACGGAGAGGATGAAAACCGCAATGATAATAAAAATGTGAAATATCAGCGTTTTGTCCTTCGG
>JAFOAB010000270.1 GCA_017382555.1 Clostridia bacterium | reverse complement strand
TTGGGTGAACGAACTACTACTATTTTCATAAAATCACCGTTTTAATAATTTTGGGGCAAGATAGCCCGTTATTATTATATGCTTGCGGTGAAAATGTGTTTGATTATTTAAGAAGCTTCCTTATAAGCTCCTCTGCCGCGCTATACGCCCTCTCGTTACCCTCTTTATCAAAGACAGAGGAAACGGCACTCTTTGTGCGCAGGCAAACCACGGTGTCCTCGGGTAGCTTATTAAAGCCCTCTTTTTTATAAATTTCAAGCGAGGAAAGATATACCGCGCACTCGTCGTAATACTCAGCCGTGCTACCGTCCGACGCGTAAGCGGAAAGCGGCATAAACGCGCCCTCGGTTTTGTTATACTGGTCAAAAATCTCACGCGAAAGGAAGCAGACGTAATATTCGCTCGTCAGCATATTCTGCGAAAGTGCCGTGGTATTATCCTTTATCAAGCCGTAGCTGACGCTGCCGCCTGCCGCCTCGATATCGGCAATCTCCTTTTCGGTGGGAATATATAGCGAGAGTATTAGCGGATTAACCTCTCCGTCGCCGTTAGCGTCCTCGGCATAAAGAGCGAGAGAATTCTGCGCCTTGACATATTCGGGCAAATCACCCTCCGCTGCGGTACGGTCAAGATTGCCACCGCCGGCATACATAACGTATATATCGTAGCTCTCGCGTTGGCACATCTGAATGGAGCATACCGTGATAAACACAATTAAAAACAGTGCTGCCAGAGTGTGCCATTTATAGTGATACCAGAAATTTTCAAGCCTTGCGCCAACCTTGATTTTTACGTCAGCACCCTCCGGCTTTTCGTTTTCATTCATTATTTTGTATTCCTTTGGGAAAATTGGGTTTATACCTCAGGCTTCATAGTCGGGAACAGAAGCACGTCCCTTATAGACGCGGAATCGGTAAGAAGCATAACAAGTCTGTCAACGCCGAAGCCAAGACCGCCTGTGGGGGGCATACCGTATTCAAGTGCGGTTACGTAATCGTAGTCAACCTCTGCGTTGCAGTTGGGCTCTGCCTTGCGCTTTGCCTCAACCTGTGCCTCAAATCTCTGCTTCTGGTCAATGGGGTCGTTAAGCTCAGAGAATGCGTTACCGAACTCGGTGCAGTTGATAAAGTACTCAAATCTCTCGGTAAAGAGGGGGTTTTCGGGCTTGCGCTTTGCAAGAGGGCTGTTCTCTACGGGATAATCGTAGATAAACGTAGGCTGAATAAGCTTGTCCTCAACAAAGGCATCGAACAGCTCAACCAAAACCGCACCGCGTGTTGCGTTTTCGCTGACCTCTACGTGCAGGCGCTTCGCATCTGCTCTTGCGTCCTCGTCGGACGTCCAGCTGTTATAATCAACGTCCGCGTACTTTCTGACAGCCTCTACCATCGTAAGACGCTCCCATTTGCTCATATCAATCTCGTTGCCCTGATACTGTATAGTGTAGCTTCCGCAGATTTCAAGTGCAAGCTTCTTGTAAAGCTCCTCAACAAGATCCATCATTCCGTAGTAATCGGTGAATGCCTGATAAAGCTCGATGGTGGTAAACTCGGGGTTATGCTTGGTGTCCATTCCCTCGTTTCTGAAAATTCTGCCTACCTCGTAAACCTTGTCCATACCGCCAACGATAAGACGCTTGAGGTAAAGCTCAGTTTCAATACGCAGATACATATCCATATCGAGAGTGTTGTGGTGTGTTACAAAGGGGCGCGCAGACGCTCCGATTTCCAGCGGAACAAGTATGGGGGTATCAACCTCAAGGAAGCCCTTGCTGTCAAGATACTCTCTTATGGCTTTGAGGATTTTGGAGCGCTTTACAAAGGTATCCTTAACCTCGGGGTTAACGATAAGGTCAACGTATCTTTGTCTGTATCTCTGTTCGAGGTTGGTAAGTCCGTGGAACTTCTCGGGAAGCGGAAGAAGCGCCTTTGCGAGAAGCTTTATAGATGTAGCGTGTACCGAAACCTCACCCGTTCTTGTACGGAAGAGCGTTCCCTCAACGCCGATAATATCGCCAACGTCCCACTTCTTGAATGCAGCGTAATCCTCCTCGCCGACACCGTCACGCGCAACGTAAAGCTGAACTCTGCCGTCACCGTCTTGAAGATGCGCAAAGGAAGCCTTTCCCATAATTCTGCGGCTTATCATTCTGCCTGCTACGCGCACGTTGATGCTCTCGCCCTCTGCAAGAAACGCTTCCTTGGCTCCCAAAAGAGATCTCGGCAGCCATCAGCTCTA
>JAFOAB010000019.1 GCA_017382555.1 Clostridia bacterium | reverse complement strand
TCACCGTTAAGGCGAAGCACGTCCCACAGACCGTTATTCCAATGGATAACGTCAATTTGAATATTTTCCTTTTTCAGCCGTTTTGCCCAATCGTACAGCGCACGAAGCGTGTATTGGGCAAAGCGGCAATTTTCATTTGGGTAATATACGTTAGCCTTGCCCTCCAGCATTTTTTTGACGTAAATGCCGTATCCCGGGCTTACGGGTTGGGCGCCGTAGCGAATGGAATCGCCGATCAGAAAAACGTTTTTCATGTTAATCCCTTCAAATCAACTCGATTTTTTGCGCAAAAATGCGGTACGCATATTGCGATTCCGATAAACATCAATGCGGACATTATGAATATTATACTGCGCCAACCGATTACATCAGCAATGCGCGGGATAAGCAGACTTGCAAGTGCCGCCGCAGAATAGCTGAGAAAGTCAAGAAAGCCCGTGATGGTGGAAACAAGTCCCGTATCACGCATGCTGGGGCAATATACGCTCCAAAGCATTGTGGAGGCGGCATTTGATGCCATAATTGCAATAACGATGATGGCGATGTTTGTAACGGGTATTTCGGCAAAGCAGGAGGCAAGAAATGCAACTGCGGATATTATAAAGAATATCAGGGCGGAGACGTGCATATTTCTGCCAAGCTTTTCGTAAACGAATATCGCAATAAACGCGGTAAAGCAGATGATAAACGTTACGATGGAAAAGATAGATGCCGATTCGCTTTCCGAATACTTGAGATAAGCGTAAAAATATGTACTCAAGAATCCAACAAACGAGGTGCGGATTATTCCGGTGAGCATCGAAATGCCCGAAAATTTAACAATGCTTCGCTTAAAAAGCCCCTTGTAATCCTTTTTGGGGCGGGTTGTGCCTTGCTCCGGCGTTTGGTATTTGATTATTCCGCGCTTTTCAAAGGCGGTAAAGAAGCAAAATGCCGTAATCGCCATAACGACAAGCATTATACTGCTTACGTTAAAGGTTGCCTGCCAAGTGAGGAACGTGGCGATAAGTCCCGCCATAGGTGAGCCGAAGAAGGATGCAAACGTGTATCCGAGGCTGCAACGCGTTGCGTAAACGAGGTCGGTGCTTTCCGCAACCATCTTCGTCATCGGTCCGTAGATCATAGAAAGGGAAAAGCCCGTCCAGCCGTAGGCAATCATTGCGCTGTACGGATGTCCCGAAAGTTGAACGAACACGAGATTGGCGATACCCGCCATCAAAAGGCCTGCGGAAATCATATATTTTGCCTTTATACGGTCGCCGATAGCGCCGTTTATTAGCTGACCTGTTGCGTAGGCGATAAGATAAACGGCTGTGATCTCACCGATATAATCAAGCGTAAAGGCATCGGCTGTCATCTTTGGCGTTACCGCACCCAAAAGGTTTCTCGCAATGTAAACCGCAAGATAGGATACCGAGCATAAGGAACCGAGGAAAACGGCATTTCTTGCTTTTGTGCTGAGCTTCATTGTAGCCTCCGAGGTTCTTCTGTCAAATATTTCTGCTCATTTCTCCGCAAAGGTCGGTCTCCATCAGCTCTTTGATTTGAGTCTTGGAGTAGCCCTTGCTGAAGAGGTAGTAGAGCTTTGCAACGCACGCCTCGGTGGTCATATCAAAGCCGCTGACGGCACCCGCCATCTTAAGCGGTGTGCTTGCCTTATAAGTGCCGAGAGATATCGTACCCTGCGGACACTGTGAGGTGACGGTAATGATGGAGCCTGCCTCAAATGCGCGACGGATGATGGGGAGGAGAGCGTGACCCTCGCCGGGAATATTGCCCGCGCCAAAGCCCTCAAGCACGATGCCGCGCAGCTTTTCGGTGAGAAGGTTTTCAAAAACGGGGAAGCTGATGCCGGGGAATATCTTAAGAACGCCAATCGGCACACTTTCAAAACGGCAGAGCGAGAATGGCTTGCCGCTCGGGGTACGCGATGCCTGATCTACGGCGGGATAATACTTGATCTGCATTCCTGCGTTTGCAAGGTGCGGGAAGTTCGGGGAATTAAACGCAATCATCGAATCAGCCGACATCTTCGTTGCACGGTTACCGCGCAGAAGACGTCCGCCGAAGTAAAGAAGAACCTCTCGGTGCTTTGCATCTGCGGCTATGATAACCGAGGTAACGAGGTTATCGTGGCCGTCGCTGCGTATTTCGGAAAGCGGAATTTGCGAGCCGGTCAAAACAACGGGCTTGTCGAGATTTTCAAGCATAAAGGAAAGTGCCGATGCGGTATATGCCATCGTGTCCGTACCGTGGAGGATAACGAAGCCGTCGTATGACGAGTAGTTCGATGCAATAACCTCGCCTATCCTGTTCCAATCGTCAACCGCCATATCGGACGAATCAAGTAAGGGATCAAGCTCAATAAGGTCAAAATCGGGCATTCCGTCTGCGTGAAGGTCATCAATCTTTTTAAGCACGGTTTCGAGATATCCCGCCTTCGGGGAAAATCCCTCTGCGGTACGTACCATGCCGATCGTTCCGCCCGTATGGATCAAACAGATTTTTTTATTCATATAATTTCCTTTTTAGAAGCTGTTGTAATCGGAATAGAGATATTTTATCTCCAATATCCCATTTCCTCGCGCTTCTCTTGTTCCTGCTTTTCTTTTTGTTGGAGGTCTTCTTTGATTTTATGCTCTTTCTGATCAAGGAGCATTTGGCGTATTTCGATACCTACAAAAACAAACTGCGGAGCTAACAACAAAACCAAGCACCACAGCGCCTGTATGATACTCTTGGAAAAAGCGGCAATTGGCAGATAAAAAGGAATTGCGGCAAAATATATAGTTGCATTGAAGTAAAATTCATTTAATTGTTTGTTGGTAGGTCGGTTGTATCTATAAAATTTGCTTGTGAAATGACGCTTGTTTAAAAAGAAAAGGCGTTTGTCCTTTGTTAAACAAGCTAACACACCGCGGAAAAGAACACAAGCAAAAATAACCGATGCTATTAATGTATTTTGGGTTACTCTGAATTTATCCTTGAATATAATGATGCCGATAACGTTGATTAGATACAAAAATGTTGATGAACTCCAAAATACGGTTTTCATTGTAACTTTTTTCATATCTCAACCGCCTTTCCGGGATTAGTGTAGCATAAAAGTATGGAAATGTAAAGTGGGGGAGGTTATTATCCCCCCGAATTGTAGGGACAGGCGTCTT
>JAFOAB010000269.1 GCA_017382555.1 Clostridia bacterium | reverse complement strand
CAACGCCCAGGATATCCGGCTCCAGGGCGGCGACCACAGCCCGGTCACCGATGCCGCCGTTGCCCCCACCTGTACCGAATCAGGCAAGACCGAGGGCAAGCACTGCTCCGTTTGCAACACCGTGATTGTTGCCCAAGCGGAGGTTGCCGCACTCGGACACACAGAGGTCACAGACAAGGGCTTCCCCGCAACCGAATCAACCACGGGACTTACGGATGGCAAGCATTGCTCCGTATGTAATGCCGTGATAATTCGTCAGCAAGTAATTGACAAAATACTCCCCACGACCATAGATATTCCATACGGCAAGGTAACCACCGAGCAAGCTGTAATAGAAACAAATCACCTGAAGCTCAATATTCCCAAAAACGTTTACCTGCCGGAGAATCTTATCTCCAATATTGATCTGATAACATCAATTATGGAAGAGGTCTCGGGAATGAAGTTCCCCTCCAACAAGCTAAACGTACAGGTGATAAAGCCCGAAAACGGAAGCGAGCTTGGATCCGCTTATGCATTTGCAGGCGGAATGGTGTTATCATCGGGCGATCTTGTGGATACGTTTGCACTTATACACGAGGCAAGCCACTGCCTGCAATATGCGCAATCAAGATGGTACTACTGCACCTGGGCAATGGAGGGTATATCCACCTACACAACCTATAAAACACAAAAATACGTTGCCGAAAACCATCCGGAGCTTATCTCCGTAGTCTCAACCGTAAACCAAAGCGTTACCAACTACCTTATAGGAAGCTACGAGGCTCTTTACGAGCAGCCCCTCGAATATTGGATGGATAACGCCTTTACCCACTCGGGTAATCAAAATTACTCCATTGGATTCCGCTTTATGTGGTATCTTGACGAGGTATACGGCGATTACACAAAATGGATATACGAGTACGAGAAAATAAATCCCTTCTACCTTGCAAATTCCATTACGGATCAGCTTGGTAAGGAGGAGCAGATAAAGGCCTTCAAGCTTGCGTACGGCGATGACGTGCTTGATAACTTCTACGCTTGGCTTAAAAATAACGAGACTCTGTTTAATGATAACTACACCGTCGATCTGCGCGATGCGGAAAGCTTCCGCTTCTATCCCGTGAGTGCTTACGGCGGAATCTACTATTCCCTGGACGCCTTTAACGGCACCTTCCTTTATAACAACTTATGCATCGACATCGATGCGGGCAGACATTATATCAGCGACTACAAGGGCTATAGCACCGACGGTATGGAAATGACCATCGACAACGGCGTTACGGTTGAGCTTTACGACGGAAACGGAACACTCGTTCGCACAGTAACCGCCACATATGACAAAATTCCGCTTGACGGAGTAAGTATGATAAAGCTTGTAGGCGAGGGCAAATTCCACAGAATTGATATAACAGGCTTTGACAGCTATCATAACTAATAAAAGGGGCTGTAAAAAAAGTCCGGACCGTAAAAAAGAGAAAAAAGATTGAAAACACAATGGGTTCAATCTTCTTAAAATGTTCATCTAAGGTAAGAAAAACTCAATTTTTGAGTTTTTCTATAAAATTCTCTTTTTTACTACGGGACAAAATCCACCCTCGACGTACACCAGTACGCCTCCCGGGTGGATGTTTGCCCGTTCCAGCCATTTTTTCCTAGCCCCTATGGTGCTTTTTGGGGGTGTAAAGAAACGTGAGTTTCTTTACACCCCCTTTCTTATTCTTTAATCCTTCCAAACGAAGTTGTAATTAATAGATTCTCCGCCGTCAACAAGTATACTCTGCCCTGTGCAGAAGGAATTTACCACGGTAAGGAAATATGCCCATTCGGCAATCTCCTCCGTACTTGCCCAGCGCTTCAGGGGTGTTTCGTCCATTATCTGTGCCCAAAGCTCGGCATCGTTTATTACACACTCGTTTAAGGGTGTAAGCACTCCGCCGGGATCAAGGCTGTTGCAGGTAGCGCCGAATTTCGCAACGCGCATTGCAACGTTTTTGGTATACGCAAGTATACCGCCCTTGCTTGCGCAGTATTCGGGAAATTCGGAGCCGGTATGCGCGCTTGCGGAGCCGATGTTGAGAATGGATCTTATCCCCTCGCGCACGCCGTATTTTTCCGTAATCTTAATAAGCGCCTTGAGGTTTATGTCGATATCATCCTCGTTTTGCGTGCCCGCATTGTTTATAAGTATATCCACGCCGTCAATATCGGGAAGTCTTTCGTAATCGCGCACGTCGCACACGTAATGCGTGTACGCGGCGTTTTCTATGCTTTTTTCCTGACGGTCTATTCCTATAACGGTGTGTCCCTTAGCTATAAAAAGCTCGGCTATCGCCTTGCCTATTCCCTGTGTGGTTCCTGTAATAAGCACCTTCATTTTGCTTCCTCACCTTCCATAAGCTCAATATACTCCTTGCCCACGTTATGCTCCTTCCATATACGGGTTATGCGATAACCGAGGGGCGAGAAGAGAATTTCCATAACAAGCTCGGCAACCGCGCCCGTAAGCGCGCACATCGCGCATTGAAGCACCGTCCAGCTAAATCCGTCCCAAAATATCGGCGCAAAGAACGTAAACACGATGATCGAGAAAACGAAGTTATCGAAAAACTGACCGATAAAGGTGGAAATATACGT
>JAFOAB010000268.1 GCA_017382555.1 Clostridia bacterium | reverse complement strand
TGAAGGAGTTGGTGCTGGGGTTGGTGATAGCGCAAAGGGATGCGATGTGCTTGAGAAGTCCGCCCATAAAGTAGTGTGCGGTCTCGGAGAGGTGCGCGTATCCGTTATCATCGGAGAATACGGGCTTGCCGTCCTTCATAAGAAGCATATGCACGTGCATTCCGCTTCCTGCCTCGCCGTATACGGGCTTGGGCATAAAGGTTGCTGTCTTGCCGTACTTGAGTGCGGTGTTGTGGATGATGTACTTGATCATCATCGTAGCATCAGCCATATGCACGATCTCACCAAGCTGAGGCTCGATCTCGAACTGACCGGAAGCGGCAACCTCGGGGTGATGATAGTTTATCTCAATGCCCGCATCCTTCATCAGCATACACATTTCGCTTCTGCACTCGTAGGATACGTCAAAGGGCTTTGCGATGTGGTAGTTCTTCTGCTTGGGAACGATAACGCCGAGGCCGTCCTCCGCGCTGTTCCAGTAGGACTGCTTTGCATCTACAGCAGAGCCGATGTAATTGCCGCCTACGCTCCAGGATACGTTATCGAAGAGATAGAACTCAAACTCAGGGAGGATGAGCATAGTATCCGCAACTCCGCTTGCCTTCAGCTCCTCAACAGCCGCCTTGATGATGTTTCTGGGGTACTGAGGAAGGGGACGGTTAGCGGGGGAGTCGATGATCATCGCGTTACCCGTCATGGAAAGGGTGGGAATAGAGCAGAAGGGATCAACTACCGCAGTCTCGGGGTCGGGAATGAACACCATATCGCTCTTCTCAACAACAGCGTAGCCGTAGTTGGATGCGTCAAAGCCGATACCGCTTTTCATCGTCTCTTCGGAAAAGTTTTCGGCTGGAATGGTTACGTGGCGATACTGACCGTTGATATCGACCATCTTAAAGTCGACCATCTTTATGCCGTTTTCACGGATAAAATTAACTATACCGGGAATCGTTTTTTCCATTGTATGCTCCTTATATAATATGTAAGAATGGGGTAAAATAACGTAAGGTAATTTTAGCACACCCAAAAACCGATGTCAATTAAAATAACGTGTTTTTTCGCATTTTTTGAATAAAATGTTATAAAAATATTGACATATTTTAAAATATATGATATTATCCTCGTGCGTATTTCGCAAAAAACAAAAAACATCTATAGGAGAATCATTATGAAGAGAATCGTTTCCCTTATTCTTGTTCTTTGCATGACCGCAGTTCTTTTTGCTGCTTGCGGCGCAAAGGCACAGAGCTACGAGCTCGGCATCGGTATGGCTGTTACCGCTAACAATGCTAAGCTCAAGTACTCCGCAACCGTTGCAGCTGTTGTTGTTGCTGATGGCAAGATCGTTGATTGCCGAATCGACGCTATGGACATCACCGCAACCATCGCTGACGGCGCAGTTGTTAAGTCCTCCGACTTCAAGTCCAAGGCTGAGCTCGGCGATGCTTACGGCATGCTTTCCGACTACGGCTCCAAGCTTGCTGAGTGGGATGACCAGGCTAAGTTCTTTGAGAACGCTGTAAAGGGCAAGACCGCTACCGAGGTTGCTGCTATCGCTACCGGTGACGCTGCTCTTACCGCAGGCTGCACCATCGACGTTACCGACTTCGTTAAGGCTGTTGTTAACGCTATGAACAGCACCCACAAGACCGCTTTCTCTACCGCTGACGCTCTTACCGTTGGTGTTGCAATCGACGGCTCCGTAAGCGACAAGAACGGCAACGCAAGCTTTGCTACCAACGCAAGCGCTGTTGTTATCGCAGGCGGCAAGGTTGTTGCTGCAGTTATCGACTGTGCTGACGGCACTCTCACCATCGAGAACGGCGAGGGCACCGCTCTTACCTACGCAGGCACTAAGCTTGAGCAGGGCGACAACTACAACATGGTTGCTTACGGCAACGCTATCTCCGAGTGGTACGTTCAGGCTCAGGTATATGCTAACACCGCTGTTGGCAAGACCGCTGCTGAGGTTTCCTCTCTCGCTACCGAGGGCGTTGCAGGCTGCACCATCGCTGTTGACGGCTACAAGGCAGTTCTCGTTGAGGCTGCTCAGAACGCTCGCTAATCACAAAACAAAGCAATTAAAAAGCACTTGTGCATCGCACAAGTGCTTTTTTACTTTATACCGAAACCGCAAGACCATCAAGCGCCTCTTCCCTCTTTTTTCCGAAGGTTCCCTTTGCGCTTGCTCTCGCATCATAATTTTCCTTTAGCTCGTCCGTCATTTCGTGCACCACGCGCGTAGCCGTCACGTGCTTTGCCGTCGGGCGATTGAACTTAAAGCCCGCAAGCAGCTTATGGCCGTTTTCACACTCCGCGAGGGATATGTACTTGTACGGATTTTGCCAAACGAAATCAAAGCACACGGACCGTCCGCCGCACACGGGGCAGGCAAACTCCGTCATTTCCCTATCGTTTATAATATCCGTCTTGTTTTCATAGGTGCGGGGCGGGTTGTGTACCTCCCTCTCCGCCTTCGGCTTTTTTACGTACCTGTCGCATATCTCGTCATACTCGGCTATCGCCGTTTCCATATCGAGCCTTGCAAAGATGCGCGCGGTGTTCAGGGCATCGTTCAGTGCATCGTGCGCCTCAAGCGCGGGCTCCTCAAGAATTTCCATTGCGCGGGAAAGGGAGATCTGTCGCTTCTCCTTTGTTATTCTGTCATCAAAAATGACCTGAAGATCGTAATGCGGCGGAAGCACGTCATCAAATCCGTGCACAAGCATATTGCTTTTTAACATCGGGATGTCATCGGGGCCCCACGTAAATACGGCACAATTCTTGCCGCACCATTCGGAGAATGCCGAATAAGCACCCGGGAAGTCTGCGGCGCTTTTAAGCTCCGCCTCCGTAATACGGGTAAGTGCCTTCACCCATTTTTGCATTTTTTTATAGTATTTCGGCGCCACCATGGTTTTAAATGTGGATACGACGTTCATATCCTCGTCAAGCTTTACCGCGCCTATCTCCACAACCTCACCATGAAGCGGCACAGGCTCCTTTATCATTCGGCTGACATGGGGCGGCTGATTCCATTCCATATCAAGTATTATATAATTCATTATCTGCTCCGTTTCTTTCGCTTCGCTTATTCTATCACAGCGGATGGTGAAACACAACTGTTTTTTTATTTTTTGCCCCCCTATGCTCGGGAAAAAACTTTCTTTGATATTTATTTATGTAAAAAACTCCTTAATATAGGCGATTCGATTGACAAACGTATATTTTTTTATTATAATGATAAATTGGTAGAGAATGAGCAATTGGCAGGTGATGATATGAAAAAAAGGCATTTCGCCATTTTACTCTGTTTTATTATGCTCACGTTACCGCTTGCCTCCTGCACCGCAAAGCAATCGGAGCCTCAGGTGCGCTCGTCCTTTGATTGGTTTGATACGGTAAGCACCGTATATTCCTACGCGGAGGACACACCGGAGGAGTTCCTTGCAAATTACAATGCGGTTGCCGAGGTGCTTAGCGAGTATCACCGTCTTTTT
>JAFOAB010000267.1 GCA_017382555.1 Clostridia bacterium | reverse complement strand
TTGAAAGAAAAGAAAAACGCACCGGTACGGTCATCCGTTGGAAGCCCGATATCGAGGTGTTTACCGATATAAATATCCCCGTTGAGTATTTCACGGATATGCTGCACCGTCAGTCCGTTGTAAATGCGGGACTTGAGTTTCAGCTTGCCGTTGAAAACGAGGACGGAAGCTTTACGGAGCAGACCTTCCTTTACGAAAACGGAATAATCGATTACGTAGCGGAGCTTTCCGGTGACAGGGGTCTTACACAGCCCGTGTATTTTACCACCGAGGCAAGAGGCCGCGACCGCGAGGATATGGCGGATTACAACGTGCTTGCGCAGATATCCTTCTGCCTTACCTCGGGTCTTTCGGGCATCGAATATTTCCATAACTCCAGCCCCCTTGACCACGGCGGAGCAACCGATCGTGCGGCACGCGCCGCATTCGTTTCCGCGGTTGATAAGGTAATCAGAAGTGCGGGTAAATACAACAAAAACGAGCAGAAGATAACCTTCTCGGATATCGAGGAATCTCTTGTTCTCGTTATAAATAGCTTCTCCACCGAGGCTTCCTACGAAAACCAGACCAAAAAGGCGGTAAACAACCCCTTCCTGCAGAAGTGCGTTACCGAATTCCTTACAAAGCAGCTGGAGATATACTTCCTTGAAAATCCTATGGACAAGGAGCAGTTTATCAAATGCGTGCTTGTAAACAAGCGCAGCCGCGAGGAAGCGGAAAGAAGCCGTATCGACCTTAAAAAGACACTTGCAAAGAAGAGCGACGATGCCGCAAGCCGTGTGGAAAAGTTTGTTTCCTGCCGCTCGAAGGATAGGGAAAGACGCGAGCTTTACATCGTAGAGGGTGATTCCGCAATGTCATCGTGTAAGCTGGGCAGAAATGCGGAATATCAGGCAATCATCCCCGTAAGAGGTAAAACGCTTAACTGCTTAAAGAGCGGCTACGATAAGATACTCAAAAACGATATTATCCTTGACCTTCTGCGCGTTATCGGCTGCGGCGCCGAAATAAAGGGAAAGGGCAAGGACGGCATTGGCACCTTCCGCCCCGAGGATCTTTCCTGGAGCAAGATAATCATCTGTACCGATGCGGACGAGGACGGCTTCCAGATCCGTACGCTTCTTCTCACGATGTTCTACCGTCTGCTTCCCACGCTTATCAAGGAGGGCAAGATCTACATTGCGGAATCTCCGCTTTTCGAGATAACCTGCAAGGATAAGATACAATTTGCGTATACGGATGCGGAAAAGGATCAGATAATCGCATCCTTCGGTAAGGAAAAATACACCGTACAGCGCTCCAAGGGACTTGGTGAAAACGAGCCCGAAATGATGTGGCAAACCACCATGAACCCCGCAACGCGCCGCCTTGTTGCCGTAACTCCCACGGGCGAGCGAGAGACGGAGGAGATGTTCGAGCTTCTGCTTGGTGATAACCTTGCCGGCAGAAAGGAATACATCGCCGAATACGGCAAGCTTTATCTCAAGGACGCGGATATATAAGCGCAGTGCTCTCAAACACTGCGCAGTGATATAAATCCCTTGCGGGATTTGCGATATTCCTTAGGAGCGATATACCTGCGGTGCGATATGTCCCGTGCGGGACGTGAAAAGTATAAGCCGAAGGGATTTTATCATATCGCATTTGCGTAGGCGGTTTTTACCGTTCGCAAATATATCGCATTTTGCTTTAGCAAAATATATCGTGTTTACGAAGTAAACATATCGCTAAAATAGAATTTGTGCCACAAATCAAAAAAGGACAGAGGGTTTTGAACCGTTCTCTGTCCTTTTCTTGTTGGTTAAAGATTAGTTGAAGCGCGTTGCGCTTTGGAAAAATAAGTTTTTACGGAGTTACGAGAGCGGGCATTTGGACGTCTGCTATCGAGCCGGGGGAGGGCTTCTGCAGTCTTTTCGATACCCTTGCGGTTATGGTGTGGTCGGTGGGATAGTCGAACAGTATGGAGCGACCGGCCATTACGTCCGTGTCCTCGCCCCAGTTATACCACACTCTGCCGATGACGCTTGTGCCTATAAGCACTTCAAGCTGAACGGCATATTGGTGGGGTATATTGGCGCCTGTGATCATTTGGATATCCTCGCCCTCCACAAGTGCTGTTCCGAATTTTTTGTTGAAATCCGCAACCGTGAGCTTGTTATTTTCCGAGACTACCCAGATTACAAGCGCGGAATGTGGCTGTATCTTTCCGCTTAACGTCCACGTGTTTTGCGCAAGCAGCTCCGCATTTGCGCCGGATTTGCTGTAATATCTGATTTTTACGTTTGAAAGATTGAAGGCGGTATCGCTGTTGTTATAAATCTCTATGTATTCGTATTCGTCCGAGCCGCCGGAAACTGTAAGAGGGAATACCTCGGATACGTACAGCTTGGATATTGCCATATAGCTGACAGCGCCGTATGCGTTGCCGTTCTGCATACCGCTTGCAAGCGCGTAAACGCGAGGCATTGAGGGGGAATAATTTACGTCTGCAGAAACCGTTACGGTTTCTCCGGGTGCAATTTCCGATACCTTAACGGTTTGCACGGGATTTTGCTTTGCGAGGGTAAAGCCCGAATTTGCGGCAAGGTAAAAGTCCACGCTTACATCCGTGATCGGTATGCTCGAATTGTTTGTCACTGTGGCGTAAATTCGGTAATCCTTTGCGCTATCGTTGTTTATGACAAGCTCCTGCCACATCTCGCCTACTGTAAGCTGCTCGCGGTTTTCTATCCATATCGGTGCGGTGTATGCCCAGTCGCTTCCGGATTCGATTTTAAGGTAGTAGTAATCGTAGATGGGTGGAAGGTCAAGCTCCAGCGTGTACTCCCTTTTAGAGCCTATGCTTTGGGTGGCTACTATAATGCCGTCCTCTGCTATGATGGATAGGGTTCCGAGACCTTGCCCCTTTTTGGTGGAAAGCTGTACCGAAAAATGGAGATTATCGGGCGCGTTAAGGCGGCTTCCCATCCATTCGTTATTGATTTTATAATATATTTTAAGCGTTTTGTCGGTTGTCGTATAGGTGCGGTTTTTGTTAAATGCGTCCAGTATATTTTGGCGTGTAAGTGCGGGTGCAAGAACGTAACCGCATGCCTCCTTGGCGTTGCCCCAATCGGCGTTATGGTTATCCTCGTTGTATACGGGGGAAACGTGCCAGCCCTTGGTGAGCGAGAGTGCGTATTCGTAGTTAGCGGCAGAGGTGCTTTTGATTTCACTTAAGTTAAGCACGGCATCGATTTCAGGGGAATACAGATCGTATTCGAGGAAGTTGCCCCACGTGTAGCCGGGGTGGTTGAACATAACAACGGCATTTTCCTCCTTTGCCATATATGAGTAGAAGCCCTCAAGGCTAAGCGTCGTTTTCGTAAGCTTTCCTCGGCATATGGTGTTAAGGTGGCCGTAATATCCCGTTTTGTAGCTGTACGTTTGCTCGTATCCGTAAAGCGCGGCGAAAACACCGGGCTCGTTAAAGCTGTCGGCATTCGGTATGTGCGATTTTGTGTATATTTCGTCCGTAAAGGAGCCGGAGTGATCCGTTACCGCAAAAAAGTCAAGCTTTGCAACGTCTCTTGCGTATGCGTATGCTTTTTCCACGGTTTCCTTGCCGTCGGAATCCGAGGTGTGCGCGTGTATCTCACCTGCGTAAAGGTTCATAACGGAGCCATCTCCGCAGGAGAAGGTGGTTTCAAAAAATCCGACGTTGCCGCTTGTGTCCGAAAGTGCAAGAAGAACGGTGTGGTCGCCCGCGGGGACGGTAACTCCCGCAAGCGTAACCGCATTTTTCTCCCAAACGGCAAGCTCGGTACAGTCCTTACCGCCAACTATGAGGCGACAGCCTGCGACGTCTACATTAGCGCCGTCGAATGCATAGGCAAGGGTTGGCGTATAAATGTCCTCGTAGTAATAGTATTTTTCGGGATATTGAGAAAGCACCGCAGGGCCTTCATTTGACGTGAAATCAAGCTCTGCGTCAACAGCAAGATACCCGTTTTTTATGCAGAAGGCCTTCAGGTAGCTTATAGCATCGAGCAGGTGGTCATCATTTCTGCCGTACAGCATCAGCGTTGTATCCTGAAGCTTCAGCGAGTAATCGTAGGGAAGAGAGCTGTCGGACTCGCATAAAACGATTTGAAGCGTTGCGCTTTTTGCATCAGCATCGCACGTTGTCGTTATACTTGCCGTGGGAATAACGGCCTTTACGTAATCGACAAGCTCGTTGGCGGCTGAATTAAGCTCGGTGCTTGATGCGGGATAAACCACGGTGCATTCCGTGTCTGCGGGTCCGGCAAAGATTATACCGCTCGGCGGCGTTGGCACTTGCTCCGTAATCTCGGTATCAATATGGGTGGTGGTTTCCTGCGTAGTGGACAAATTTTGTCCGCAGGCGGTGAGGGAAAGAATGAGCAATAAAACGGAAAGTATAAATGCAATAAACGATCTTTTTGCGAGCATAGCAATATTCCTTTCGTGTTATTGGTAATCGCTTCAGTTACTTTGCTTTGCGTGCTTTTTTGCGTATTCGCTTGGGGTGATGCCCTTTTCGGCGGCAAAGGCGCGGTTGAAGTTGCGAAGCGAGCCGAAGCCCGATGCGTATGCGGCGGAGGTGACTGTAGCTCCGTTTTTGAGCAGCTTGCACGCCTCGTCTATTCGCAGGCGTCGCATAAGGTCGGAAAATGATATGTGCAGTCTGTCATTAAACAGATGCGAGATGTGAAAGCGGCTGAGGTGTAGCTCCTTCTCAAGCGTTTCGAGAGATATGTTTTCCTTAAAATGTTTACTGCAATAGGCAAGAATTCGCCCCTCGGAGGATATGTCCTTTGAAGCGGGCAGCAGCTCCATATCGGGCAGCAGCTTTGAGAGCAGCAAAGCAAGGTATGCGGCGGCGGCGGGGGTGCCGAAGGGCGTGCCGCTTTTGTTTTCGGTTACGGCGCTCTCAAGCATCGCGCGAAGCTCCGCGTTTTTATATACGCCCTTCAGTATCGGGTTTGAGGGGCGATAAGCGGCAAAGGTGTCGGAGAAGAGAGGGAAAAAGTCTGTGGGAAGTATGTACGTAAGATTCTTTACGGGAGACTGCACAGCACAGTATGAGTGGATGACGTTCGGGAATATAAGCACGGCATCCCCTGCCTCCATTCGGTATTCCGTAAAATCGACGGTGACGTCGCAAACCCCGTCCTTTACCACAAGCAGCTCGACGTAGGAATGGAAATGCGGGGGGAAATCCGCCTTTATCCTATCCCAGGTGCAAAGCTTGTTCCATTTGTCCTCATACATAGCCTCGGTGTTTTGCATATTGCTTCCTCCCAAAATCGCAATATATGTCTTGCTGTTACTATCTTTTGTCTTGCATTATAGCACCTAAATGTTGTAATGTAAATATGAAAATAACATTTTTATCGAATATCGGAGGCGATGTTATGACAAAGGAACAAATTAAGTCCATAATCGATCAAATGACCTTGGAGGAGAAAATATCCTTCTGCTCAGGTCACGACGCTTGGCACGCAGAGTACGTTTCCCGTCTCGGCGTTCCGGAAATTATGATGTGCGACGGACCTCACGGACTCCGTAAGCGCGATAAAAACGAGAAGGGCGAGTACTACACCGTTAAGGCTACTTGCTTTCCCCCCGCCTGCGCAATGGCAAACTCTTGGGATCCCGCGCTTGCAGAGCGTGTGGGTAAAAATATAGGCGAGGAATGCGTGGCAGAGCAGGTATCCATCCTTCTCGGCCCCGGTATGAACATCAAGCGCTCTCCCACCTGCGGACGTAACTTTGAGTATTATTCCGAGGATCCGTACCTTTCCGGTAAGATCTCCTCCGCATTCATACGCGGCGTACAGGGCGAGGGCGTTGCCGCTTGTGCAAAGCACTTTTTTGTGAACAATCAGGAGACCAGACGCTTCTCCACAAGCGCAAATCTCTCGCAGAGAGCACTTTACGAAATATATCTGCCTTCCTTTGAGATGGCAGTGCGCGAGGCGGGCGTTGACACCGTTATGCA